>NZ_SSXB01000028.1:0-43966 GCF_021698995.1 Blastococcus sp. KM273129
ACCCAGGTCCCGGCCCACGCACGCCCACCCACCGAAACCAAGATCAAGAAACCGTCCCCTGCACTACCGACTCCGAATCGGTGGATTCAGGCTGAGCGGGCGTGCAGGGTGCAGGCCGAGCCGCCCTCCCCCGCCTCCATCACCTCGATCAGCGGCCACGCCTCCTCGCCGCGGACCTCGCCCAGCCACACGCGGCTGACGTTCATGACCAGCGCCTGCTCGACCAGCTCGGTCAGCGTCACCTCGCCGAGGCGGCGGCCGTCGGGGCCGCGCTCGCCGGTGCCCTCCCGGGCCTCGAACGGCACCACCCGCGGATGCCGGTCGGGCAGCTCGTGCAGCAGCAGCTCGAAATGCTTCTCGATCGTGGCCAGGTGCTCCTCGACCGGCAGCTCGTTGGCCAGCGCCCGCAGCATCAGCGTCTTGCCAGCAGCCTGGGCGCCGGTGACGACGATGTTCTTGCGCGCCCGCACCGCCGCCCGCAGGAACTCGGCCAGCGGCCGGTCGATCGCCCGCAGACTCACCATGTCGTCGAGGTCGACGTTCCGGATCCGGTGTCGGCGGATCACCAGCTGGGGTCGCGGCACCGTCTCGATGACTGCGGCCAACCGGGACCCGTCGGGCAGGCGCATGGTGAGCAGCGGGCTGGCTGTGGTCAGCGTCCGCTCCGCGCGGCCCAGCCGAGCGGCGATGTGCTGCAGCTGCCGCACCAACTCCTCGTCCGAGTCGGCGATTGGGTCGACGCGGACGTCCCGGCCGTCGGCGTAACCGATCCACACGTTGTCGTACCCGTGAACCTCGATGTTCTCCACCAGCGGGTCGTCCACGTAGGGCTGCAGCCGGCCCAACCCGAACTGGGCGGCGAACACCGCCTCGGCGATCACCCGCTCCTCGGTCGGCGTGGGAACCACCTGCCCGGCGCGCATCCGCTGCCGGACCAACTCGTCGACGCCTTCCTGGACGAGCGTGCGGGCCAGCTCCTGCTGCGCCATCGTGCTGAGCGTCGGGCGACGCTTGAGCTCCTCGGCCAGGGCCGTCGCCGTTGCCTCGTGCAGCCGACGCACCAGCGTCCAGTCCACTGCCACCGGTGATGCGTCGGCTTGTCGAGGCACGGTGCCGGCGCTGAGCAGGTCGGTGGTGAGGTCAGCGGACACGGCTGCCCCCGAACGTGGTCGCGGCCGCAGGCACGGGCGCCGGCGGTGGTGTCAACCTGGATTCGTGCGCCGTGGCCAACTCGACCAACCGGGTCGCGACCGTCCGCGCGGCTCGTAGCAGCGGCGACTGGGTGAACAGCCGGCCCGACGGCGCGCCGTCGCTGAGCACTGCGGCCGCCTTCGGATCCCGCGGCAGCGAACCGACCGAGGGAACGCCGAGTGCCTCGCTGATCTCTCGCTCGCCGTACGGCTCCCCCGGCCCGATCACCAGCGCGCCCAGCATGCCGGGGCACGCCTCCCGCCCTCGGAGTTCGGCAATCGCCTGCGTCGCCGCACGCACGGCGCGAAGCGTCGAGCCGGTGGCCAGCACGACGGCGGCGGCCCGTTCGACCACGGCGGCCGGGAAGTGCTCAGCGCGCCGCCGCCCGCAGTCGGCCACCACGTCCACGGCGCCGTCCTCCACCGCCGCCAGCACGGAGGCCAGGCGATTCCAGTCCACATGTCGGGCGCCGGCCGGGTCTGCCAGGCCGGGTAGGAGCCGCACACGCCCCTCGGGGTCGAGCCGCAGCAGCTGGCTGTCCAGATGCCGGGCCGGCCCGCCGCGCCTCGCAGCGAGCTCCAGGTCGGCGAGCCCGCCCGCGAACGGTTCGCCTCGGCCGTACCCCGGCAATACATCCCCGCCGGCCGGATCCAGCTCGGCCAGGACCACGGGGCGAGGCCAGGACAGCGCCAGCGCCAGCCCGCTGGTGGTCACCCCGGGTGCTCCCTTGGCCGAGCAAAGCGCAATCAACACGGCAGCCGTCCCGCCCTACTCGCCGGCCACCACGACGATGGCGATCAGGCCGGCAGCGGCGCGGGCGGCAACGTCCGGCCCGTCGGCCGCGTCGACGAGCACGTCGACGACCCGCAGCCCGTCCGTTCCGGGAGGGCCGGACTTCACCACGGTCGCTTCCACCACGCTCGGTACTCCTTCGGTTGTGGCTGGAGCGCCGCCTGCGGCCACGGGCACCAGGAGGACGTCGTCGCCCGGGCGCAGCGGGGTCGTCGGTAGCTGCACGAGGGACACGCCGACCCCGATGAGCTGCTGGCCGGGCGCCGGGAGGCGCTGATCGGTCAGGGCGTTGCGGGTGAGCAACGACCCCGGCCTCAGGGTGGTCGCCGCGACCAGGCCGATCACCTGGTCACGGTCGACGTACGGAATGGGCTCCAACGCCGGATCGGCCGAGATCCTTGCTTCTACGAGGTCGGCAGCGGTGAGGGTCTGCCCCCAGGGCACCTCGCGCCCGATCGCGATCACGGCGGTCGTCTGACCCAGCGACGTCGCCAGATAGGTCGCCCCAAGGGCACCGAGCACCACCATGCTCACGGCCAATGCCAGGAGAGCCGGACGGCGCCGGCGACGAGGTGGCGGCAGCACTGGCGCACGAGGCAAGCCATGCACTTCCGCCGGAGAGGGCGCTGCGCCGGTCGTCGGCGGCTGGGTCCGGGTCATCGGCTTCCCTCGTCCTGATTGAGGACGTGCAATTCACCGACGAACAACTCCGCCGAAGAGGACAACTCCAGCGTCTCGGTGCCCGACAACCCACCACCGGACCAGGTGATCGCCCACGTGCTCGTCGCGGTGATAGGCCACGGGCCACCGCCGGGCATGTGTCGACTGGACGCCTGCGCATACACGTGGCCGCAGTCCGGAGATGCGCCTTCGGTGCCCTGCACATATGGCGTCCCGAGCCCGCAGGTGACGATGCGCCCGTCGCCCATGTTCCAGACAACCTGGCTGACCCGAGCCTCGGCGGTCACCGTCACGCCCCCTGCCGAGGCAGAGGCCCCGACAGGGCCAGTCGTCTCTGCGGCGCGTTCGACCCACATCCACACCGGTAGTCCGACCAGCCCGCCGGCGGAGGTCGGCGGCGGCGCCATCCCGATGTCCGGCGCCTTCAGGTTCATGGACGCGATCGCCTGCTGCGCGAGGAGGCGAGGGTCCACCGTCGGGGCGCCGGGCGCTCCGGCCCCATTCGACAGAAAGATCAGGCCCGTCCACAGGCCGGATCCCAAGCCCGCCGGCCGGGTGCCCAATCCAGGGCTGAGGATCTGCAACCGCTCTCGTGCAACTCGGCGGGGACGTCTGTCCGACCGTCGGCTGCTCGCGGCCAGGGCTGCCGTCGTTGTCCCCACCGGGGCCTTGTCCGGGGGACGTCGCCTGGGCCTCGTAGCGCGTGACAGTGATGTCCCAGACGTACCGCGGCGGAGTCCCGGGGGGCACGACCTCCCCCGTCTCGACCCTGACCACGCGCGTGCTCTCGCTGTCGTAGCAGCCGGTGATCCTGACGGTGGGCCCCTCGGGAGCCGTCAGGTCGACGTCGGCGACCTCCAGGTCGACGGCGGTGTCGCCTTCCTGGCGGAGCCCGAGCGCTGCGTAGTCCCGTACCGCCGTGACGGCGAGCAACGCGGCCGGGTCACCCGAGAATCGCCGGATCTCCGGCTCCCAGTCCCTGGCGCCTGGGTCCTTCTTGGCCGCGTCCGTGACGCGCAGCATCTCGTTGACGACCACGGTGGCAGCTGTTGCCGCCTCGTCTTCGGGGGGCGGCGCGTTGCTCGTGGCAGGTGCGGTCGTCGAAGTCTGCGCGGACGAGGACGCCGTTGCGCTCGGCGCCGAGCCCTCGGAACCGGCCTCGCCCGCCGTGCATGCGACGAGGGGCAGCAGCGCAAGGAGCGCCCCAGCCGCCCATCGCCGCCGCCTGGTCATCGCGACTGTCCTCGCCGGGTCGGCAGACCACGCTTTGGCAGGAGGATGACTGCCAGCGGTCGGCGACCGAGTCCTGAGGGCACGCCGTCCCATGCCGCACCCGTCTTCGTCGTGCGGGCCATGGACACCTCCCCCGGGCAACGTGCGCGGGAAATTACCACCGAGCACGTCCGGGGAGGCAGGCTCTTTCTCCAGTAATTCTCCAGTTCAGCCCTGGAAAGTCGCCGTGGCCGCGTGGTCTCTACGAGAGCGGCGGACGGCCGCCTCCAGGCGCGGGATGTCCACCCCGAGAACCTGGCTGATGGCGGCGAACACCTTGGGCGAGGGATCCACTCCGGGGCGGCCGTCCTCCAGACGCACGTACGTCATGACCGACAAGCCGGGTCCAGTCACCTCGTTCGTGGCAAGTCCGGCCGCCAACCGCAGAGCTGCCAAAGGCGGGTCGTCCCGCTCAACGTCGAGGAGATACAAGGCGTCGACGCCCAGCGCGGCCGCCAGCCGCGGTACGAAGCGGGGTCGCGGACGCTCGAGTCCCGCCTCCCAGACCCGGATGCGCACCGGACTGGAGAGCTCCAGTTTCGTGGCCAGTTCTTCTCTGGTGAGGCCGACGGCCTCACGGGCAGCCTGCAGGCGGTCGCCTCGAAGCAGCGGCCGCGCCACGGCAGCTCCCCATCACCCGATCAGTGGACACCCGCCCCGTGGCGCCGAACCCTAAAGCCCGGTGCCCGCCTCGATGCGACAAGCGCCTCGTCACCGGCGCGGCGCGGCCGTGCGTCGCTGTGCGACCCGGACCCGGACCCGCAGAGGGATGTGCATCAGCCGTGGTCGGAGACCCGGTGTCGGATCCTCCCGTTGTCCAACGCGGCTCTCGTCCAACTGGAGGACTTCTGCAGAGATCCCGACAGACTGCGCAGTTGCCTCCGAAACGGACTAGGGACGAACTGGAGGACGGCGTGATCGACGGTGCCGACACTCACGAGACGGCTGTGCGCAGCGCCTGCCCCGTCACGCCGAGGCACCAAGCCGAGGTACCAGGACTGCAGGAAAACCGGAACCGTCCACCGAAGACTCTCGGCCATGAAAGCCGCAGCGCAGCCGCAGCCGCGGCGGCATCCGTGCCGGCCTCGGGGTACGAGGGTCGGTGACGCCGGCCGCAGCATCCGCGGACGTCCCCTTCTCGGTCAGCAGGTCGGTTCCTGATGCCTGGGACGACCTCGAAACGAGTGGCGTCGCCTGAACAGCACAATCAGCTGCTGACCGTCGCCCAGGCCGGGGACTACCTGGGAACAGGCGAGCGCTTCATCCGCCGGCTGATCGCTCAACGGCGGATCACCTACGTCAAGCTCGGCAAGTACGTCCGGCTCCAGCGCTCGATCCTCGACGAGTTCATCGAGGCCGGACGTGTCACGAGTGAGGACTAGCTGGACTCGTGCCGCACACCGGCAGCGACCGTGGGGGGCGCGCCTATGCCGGGCCGAAATTCTCGGCGGTCACCACGCCACTTGGGCGCCTGTCCCTGCCGTCGGCAACCACGGCGTGGGGGTGGCGATTCTGCGGCCCCTCCACCGACCTCGCTCCCACCGCCCGCTATTGCCGCGGCGAGCACGTCGTCCTAAGTACGTCAAGCCCCCCGATGAGACTCGTGGAAGGCCATCGGTCGATCGGCGTCGCCGCCTCAACTCGGTCGGCAATCGCCCGACAGTCGCCTCAACCGAAGGCACGGGGAGGCTGACGTGAGCCGAAGGACCTGGGGCACGGTTCGTCGGCTCCGCTCGGGGCGCTATCAGGCCCGCTACACAGATCACACGGGCAGGCAAGTCTCGGCGCCGTCCACGTTCGCGACCAAGGCCGACGGCTACAGATGGCTCGCCAAGACGCAGACCGAGCTGGACTCGGGCCGCTGGATCGACCCGAAGGCGGGCAAGGAGCCGCTCAAGGTCTATGCCGAGCACTGGGTGGAGACCCGCCTCGTCCGTGGCCGGCCACTGGCCCCTCGCACGGCCGAGCTCTACCGAGCACAGCTCAGGAACCACATCGTCCCGGCCCTGGGATCGACGCCCCTTCGCCAGCTGGAGGCCTCTTCTGTCCGGGCCTGGTACGGGAAGCTCAGCGGCCCCGCCGGACCGGGTCAGGTCACAGCGGCCAAGTGCTACCGACTGCTGCGCGCCATCTGCACTACGGCTGTCGACGACAATCTCATCGCTCGGAACCCGTGCTCCATCCGTGGAGCAGGGCAGGAACGCTCCAGCGAGCGACCGATGTTCACGCTCGCTCAAGTCCAGGCGCTCGTCGATGCCGTCGAGGATCGCTGGCGAGCGCTGATCCTCCTGGCCGCGTGGACAGGCCTCCGCATCGGGGAGCTGTCGGCGCTACGCCGGGAGCACCTCGACCTGGAGACAGGCACCGTGAGCGTGAAGGCCGCCGTCGTCGACGTGATCGGACAGGGACGCTCCTACGGCCCGCCGAAGTCGGCCGCTGGCCGCCGAGCGGTGGCGATTCCGCCGCACATCATCGGCGATCTGGAGCACCACCTCTCGAGGTACGCCCAGCCCGGCCCGCACGGGCTGGTCTTCGTGGGGCCGAAGGGCGGACCGATCCGGCGCAACAACTTCGCCTCACGGGTGTGGGCTCCCGCAGCAGAGGCGGCCGGACTCCCGGCCGGCTCGCACCTGCACGACCTGCGCGGATGGGGCGCCACCATCGCCGCCCGGCATGGAGCCACCACCAAGGAGTTGATGCACAGGCTCGGGCACGCCTCCCCCGCGGCCGCGCTGCGCTACCAGCGCGCCGAGCAAGAGCGAGACGCTGCTCTGGCCGCTGCGATGAGCGCAGCAGTCCGGCAATCCGGAGAAGCCTCCTCCTCCTGACTGCCATCAAGCTCGAGTCACGGAAGGTCGCAACACCGTCCAGCCGACGGCAGGGTCGGTCCGGAGGCGAGCGTCACTTGGGGTGTTCAGAAGGCGACGGGGAGTTCTACGACGCCGTAGATAAAGGGAGAGTCGCCGCCAGGCGAGCTGATCCTCCGGGACGGTCCGGGAACCGTCGGAAGAGCACGGGGAGGACGATGCGCAGTTCCAGACGGGCGCGTTCAGCGCCGACACAGCGGTGCATGCCGTGACCGATTGCCAGGTGTCCGCCGCCGGTTGGGGACCGGGTCGGGTTGAATCGATCGGGCTCGAGGCCGGCCCAGCGGGGTCGCGGTCGGCGCCGCTGAGGGACACCGATGAGCGGCCGCCAGCACGCGGCCGGGCATCGGTACCGGCGCGCACCGCCCAGAGAACCCTTTCGGCCGAGGGACACGTCAGGCGAGGACGGCGCGGCAGGTTGAGCGTCCGCTCCGGTCAGCTCGCCGCGTGATCCGCCTCGGTGGTCGTGGTCAGATGCCACGCGAGCAGAGGCGACCCGGAGCGAGGCCAGGGCGCCGTCGGCTTCCCCCTTGTCGAAGTCGTCGCCGCTGACGGCCATCGTGTTGGTGACGTGGGCGAGGCAGATGACGGCGCGATGCCGGGCGGCGGCATAGGCGTACAGCGCCGCCGCCTCCATCTCCACGCACACGCAGCCGGCTTTACGGGCCCGGGCCAGATCGGCAGCGGTCTCCCGGTAGGGCGCGTCGGTAGTCCACGACGTGCCGGTGAACACCCGCTGGTCGGACCTCGTCAGCGCGCCGGATGCCGCTCGAGCGAGGTGCTGCGGCAGGTGACTCCATTCCCCCGGGGGCTGGTAGTGCGTGCTGGTGCCCTCGTCGCGGCGGGCGCGGTCGATGAGGACGAAGTAGGGCGGGTCGGCCAGCGGCGTCAGCTGCCCAGCAGAGGTGATGCTCAGGACCAGATCGGCGCCGCTGGCGTGGAGTTGTTCTGCGACCAGCACCGCGAACGGCGCGCCCACGGCCATGCCAACGACGCCGAGGTCGCCGTCGACGTCGCCGTGGCGGCCGGCACCTTGGAGCTCGGTGACCCACATGTCGGTGTGGTAGCAGGCCCAGCCGGGGTGCCGGCGGCCGGCGCCGGTGGCAGCCAGGTGGCGGACGATGTCGCCGTCGGGGTCGAGCAGGCAGACCCGCGGGACCGGGAGGTCCGGCAGCTGCTTCTGCCGTCGGGCCTCGCGCAGGAGGTTGGCCGGCTGGAACACCGAGGGCTGGTCGTAGGCGGTGTGCTGCAGGAGCGGCAGGTCGCCGTCTCCGTTCCCGGCCGCGGACTGGTGGCTCCTGCTCATCGCCGCGGCACCGGGTGCGCCGCCATGTCGGACGCAAGCGGCTGCACGCGGGCCCTCGGCTGTGCATGGCGCGCCGGCCGTGCGGGGCGGAGTGCGACCAGGACCACGACGAGGGCCAACGCCGCGCCGACGAGGCTCAAGGTGGCGTAGCTGGTCGCTGCGGTGACCATGCCGCTGGCCATGCCTCCCGTGGCGCCGGCGAGGGCGACGGCGAGGTCGACCCGCCCCTGGGTGCGTGCGCGGAACGCCAACGGGACGGCGGCGGTGACCAGCGTGGTGCCGCCGAGCAGGCCGAGGTTCCAGCCCAGCCCCAGCAACGCCAGGGCCAGCGCGAGCACCGCGGCCGACCCGCCGGGCGCGCCGGCGGCCAGCCCACCGGCGGCGAGCAGGGCCAGGCCGCCGGCGGCGAGCACGGGACGGGCACCGTAGCGGTCGGCGAGGCGACCGGTGACCGGGGAGGGCAGGTACATGGCGCCGATGTGCACGGCGATGACCAGGCCGGTGGCGGCCAGGCCGTGGTGGTGGTCCCGCATGTGGATGGGGGTCATCGTCATGACGGCGACCATGACGACCTGGGTGAGGACCATCGCGGTCGTACCCAGCCGCAGGCCCGCGGTGTCCCAGCGACTGGCCGCCGCCACCGCTGCGGCGGCTCCGGGCGTGTCGTCGGCGGGCCGGTCGGCGCGTGCCCCGGCCAGCGCCTGGGCAGCGAGCAGCGGATCGGGGCGCAGCCAGATCAGCAGCACCAAGCCGGCGGCGGCGTAGGCGACGGCGGCCAGCAGGAACGGTCCGCTCAGCGCCGGCAGGCCGAGCGAGGTGGCCAGGTCGCCGGTCGGTCCGACGAGGTTGGGTCCCGCGACCGCGCCGACGGTGGTGGCCACCAGGATGCTGCTCATCGAGGCACCGCGGCGCTCGGCCGGGGCGAGGTCGGCGCCGGCGTAGCGGGCCTGCAGGTTGGTGGCGGTGCCGGCGCCGTAGACGAGCAGGCTGGCCAGCAGCAGCCAGATGCTGCCCAGCGCGGCGGCGGCGACCACGCCGGCGCCACCCAGGGCGCCGGCCAGGTAGCCGGCGGCCAGGCCGGGGCGGCGGCCCGAGCGCTGGCTGAGCTGCCCGACCAGCAGCGCCGCGCCCGCCGAGCCAAGGGTGAACAGCCCGGCGGGCAGGCCGGACAGGCGGGTGGAGCCGAGCATGTCCTCGGCCAGCAGCGCACCGACGGTCACCCCGGCGGCCAGCCCGGCGCCGCCGAGCAGCTGAGAAACCATGAGCACGCGCAGGCTGCGGCGGTGCAGCGCCGCCACCTCGACCGAGGCAACGTCGACGGTCACCCCGCCGCGGACCGCGTCGCTGGTGGAGTCGCCGGCGGTCATGCCGACGCACCGACGACGGGCAGGCCTGCGGCAGCCCACTCGGGCAGCCCGTCGACCAGCCGCAGCGCCGGCCGGCCGGCCGCGGTGAGGGCGCGGACGGCGGTGTCGGCGTAGGCGCACAGCGGCCCGCGGCAGTAGGCGACGACCGGCTGCCCGGCGGGCAGGTCGGCCAGCCGGGCCTCGAGCTCGTCGGGAGGCACGTTGACCGCGTCCGGCAGGTGGCCGGCGGCGTACTCGGCCGGCGGGCGCACGTCGAGGACCACGACCTCCCCGGCGCGCATCCGCGCCAGCAGCTCCTCGCGGCTGATCTCGGCCAGCTGCGAGCGGTCCCCGAGGTAGGCCGCGGCGAGCTCGTCGATCCGGGCGACGTGCCCGCCGGCGACCTCCCGCATCGACCGCCACAGCGCACCGACCGCCTCAGTGGCCAGCGAGTAGTACACGCGGGCCCCGTCCCTGCGGGTGCGGACCAGCCCGGCGCGCAGCAGGACCTGAAGGTGCTGGCTGGTGTTGGCCACCGACTGGCCGATCTCGGCCGCGAGCTCCTCCACACTGCGCTCGCCCTGGGCGAGCACGTCAACGAGCTCGGCGCGGCGACCGTTGCCCAGTGCCTTCGCCACCGATGCGAGCGCGTCGTAGAGCGCGTCCTTCGCCTGGCGGTTCCCCATGCCACCCCTTCGTTCAAGTTATCGCTTGACACTCTACGCGGATGGCGGGACAGTTCAAGCCATCACTTGAATGAGGAGGCGGCATGGCTCCGGAACTGGTTCCGGTCGTGGACGGCGGGCTGGGCAACACCACGTGGATGGTCGACCTCGGCGACGGCCGCGCCCTGGTCGTCGACGCGTCCCGCGACCTGCGCGCGGTGCACGCCGCGGCGCACGAGCGCGGGCTGACCGTCGCCTACGCCGCGGACACCCATCTGCACGCCGACTTCCTCACCGGGGCGGTGCAGCTGGCTGCCGACGCGGGCGCGCAGGTGCTCGCTTCGGCCGCCGGGCACCGCGAGTTCCCGCACCGCGGGCTGGCCGACGGCGACGAGGTCGACCTGGGCGGGCTGACACTGCGGGCGCTGGGCACGCCCGGGCACACCGACGAGCACGTGTCCTACCTGCTGGCCGACGGCCGGACGCCGGTCGGGGTGTTCACCGGCGGGTCGCTGATCGTCGGCTCCGCCGCCCGCACCGACCTGGTGCACCCCGACCGCACCCAGGAACTGGCCCGCGCCCAGTACGCCTCGATGCGCCGGCTGGCCGAGCTACCCGACGAGGTGGCCGTGTGGCCCACCCACGGCGCCGGCTCGTTCTGCTCCGCTCCACCCGGGGCGGCGCGCAGCAGCACCATCGGCCAGGAGAAGGCGACCAACCCGCTGCTGGTCGCCGCGGACGAGGATGCCTTCGTCGCCCAGCTGTTGGGCTCGTTGGGCAGCTACCCGGCCTACTTCGCACGCCTGGGGGAGATCAACCGCCGCGGGCCGGCCGTCCTCGACACCGCATCGGTCGGCAGGCTGGCGCCGTTGCCGGTGAACGACGTCGACCGGCTGCGCCGCGACGGGGCCGTGGTGGTCGACATCCGCCCGGTGCCTGACTACGCCGCCGGGCACGTGCCCGGGGCGCTGTCGATCCCGCTGCGCGACCAGTTCGCCAGCTGGCTGGGCTGGCTGGCCGACCCCGACCGGCCGGTGGTCCTGGTCGCCGCCCCCGAGCAGGACCTCGCCGACGCGGTCTGGCAGGCGGTGAAGATCGGCTACGAGCAACTGGTCGGCGTGCTCGACGGCGGCATGGAGGCCTGGGCCGCCGCGGGGCTGCCGGTGGCTCGCACCGAGCTGGTGGGGCCGGACCGGCTGGCCGGGCGCCGGATCCTCGACATCCGGCAGGACGCCGAGTTCGCCGCCGGCCACGTCCCCGGCGCCGAGCACGTCGAGCTCGGCGCGCTCTCCGCCGTCGCGGACCGGCTCGAGAACGGACCCACCGTGGTGATGTGCGGCCATGGGGAGCGCGCCGCCGGCGCGGCCAGCCTGCTCGAGCGCGCCGGCCACCGGGATCTCGCCGTGCTGGTCGGCGGACCCGAGGACTGGGCCCGCAGCAGCGGCCGGATGCTGGCCGTGGGTTCGTGACCGCCGGCACGTCGGCACCGATCCGGCTCGGGCTGCGTGAGAACGCTGCCCAGTTCGCGCTGCTGGTCGCCGTCAACGCCCTGGTCGGCGGCATGGTCGGCCAGCAGCAGACGGTGCTGCCACTGCTCGCCGCCGACGAGTTCGGGCTGACCGGCTACACGTTCATCTTCACCTACGTCGCCGCGTTCGGGATCACGAAGGCGGCGGCCAACTGGTTCGCCGGCACTCTGTCGGACCGCTACGGCCGCAAGCCCGCGCTGCTGGTGGGCTGGCTGTTCGCCGTCCCCGTGCCGCTGATGCTGATCGCAGCCCCGAACTGGGGCTGGGTCATCGCCGCGAACGTGCTGCTGGGTATCAACCAGGGGCTGACCTGGTCCACGACCGTGGTGATGAAGATCGACCTGGTCGGTCCGAAACAGCGCGGCCTGGCGATGGGGCTCAACGAGGCCGCCGGCTACGGCGCCGTGGCCGTCACCTCCCTGGTCGCCGGCTACCTGGCCGAGCAGTTCGGCCTGCGCCCCGCGCCGTTCCTGCTCGGCCTGGCCTACACCGCCCTGGCGCTGCTGCTGTCCGGCGTGTTCATCAAGGAGACCCGCGGCCACGCCCGCCTCGAGGCCGGCCAGCACAGGCCCCGGGCCGACGGGATCCACGACCACCTGCACGGGGGCCTCACCGACCGGCAGATCTGGGCCCAGACCAGCCTGAAGGAGCCCGCGCTGTCCTCGGCCAGCCAGGCCGGTCTGGTGAACAACCTGAACTTCGGCCTGTCCTGGGGTCTGTTCCCGCTGCTGTTCGCCACCGCCGACCTGCCGATCGGCCAGATCGGCCTGCTCTTCGCCCTCTATCCCGGGGTGTGGGGCGCCGGGCAACTGATCACCGGCGCCCTGTCCGACCGGATCGGGCGCAAGCACCTGATCACCGCGGGCATGACCACCCAGGCCGCCGCGCTGGCGGTCATCGCCGCCTCCGACGGATTCGCCGGCTGGGCCATCGGCACCGTGCTGCTCGGGGCCGGCACCGCGATGGTCTACCCCACCCTCCTGGCGGTGATAGGCGACGTCGCGCACCCGGCCTGGCGCGGCCGCGCCGTCGGCGTCTACCGCGTCTGGCGCGATCTGGGCTACGCCGTCGGCGCGGTCCTCGGCGGCATCGTCGCCGACCTCGTGAGCCTGCACGCCGCCGTCTGGACCGCCGCCGCCGTCAGCGCCGTCTCCGCCCTCGTCGTCGCCACGCGCATGTACGAGACCCACCACCGGTGACCGGCGATCGTCCCTCCCGACCCGGGGCCCCTGCCCCTGCCCGCCGACGGGCCCGACCCCGGAGGCTGGCCGCATGACCCGCGTCCTGCTCATCGTCAACGGCCCCGCATACGGCGCCGACGAGACCTACAACGCCCTGCGCCTGGCCATCGCCCTCGCCGAACGGGACGACACCGAACCGACCGTCTTCCTCATGGGCGACGCCGTCACCTGCGCGATCTCCGGCCAACACACCCCCGACGGCTACTACAAGCTCGACCGCATGCTGCACAACTTCGTCCGCAAGGGCGGCGCTCTGCTCTGCTGCGGCACCTGCCTGGACGCCCGCGGCCTCACCCCCGACCGGCTCATCGCAGAGGCCAAGCGCTCCACCATGGCCGAGCTCGCCGCCTTCACCGTCGAGGCCGACCGGGTGCTCACCTTCTGACAAGCTGGGCACCACATCGCTGGTGAGCAACCCGGCGCAACAGACGAGGGGGGGCGACCGCACGGTCCCCCCGGATGGGCAGAGGTCCCCGCTCGCCGGGCCGAGGACACAGTGATCCCCTAGTGGGGACTGCCGCGGCCACGGAGGAGCTGGGGCCCTTGCCCCCCGCTGATGAGGCGGCGCAAAGGCATTCTCAAGGCACGGCCGGTGACCTATCGGGGACTCGCCAGCGAGAACGCCGCCAAAGGGACACAGCCTTCCTAGCTGGCCATGCCGGTTCGATCCCGGTCACCCGCTCCAGGATCTGACCAGCTCGTATGCCCGTCTGCGCAGCTCGGGCGCGCAGCGCCGCTCCCTCCGTGCCTCAGCGGTGCTCCCCCCTGTTGACCGCTGACCACCGGCTTTGGCCGGTGCTTACGTCGTCGATCCGCAGTCGTTCGGCCCGGGCATCGAGGGAGCGGTCGACCGCTACGTCGCGATGACGCGGGCGACCCAGCGCCTCGTCGTCCTGACCAGTGACCGACGGGGTGGCCGGGGTCAGCTGCCCAGGACGGCCAGCACCTGACGGCGGATCTCGACGTCCTCCCGCGCGGTGACGACGACGGTGCGCGCGGCGGCGCCCGGCGCGCTGATGTCCCCGTCGGTGGTCGTGGCCCGGTTGAGATCGGGGTCGACGGCGAGCCCGAGGTGGCCCAGCTCCGCGGCGACCGCCTCCCGCACCTGCCAGGAGTGCTCACCGACGCCGCCGGTCATCACCAGCAGGTCCAGGCCGCCGGCGGCCGCGGTCATCGCCGCGGTCTCCCGCACCAGGCGGTGCAGGTAGACGTCGAAGGCCAGCGCGCAGTCGGCGTCCCCGGTTGCCCGGCCGGCCAGCACGTCGCGGAGATCGCCACCCGTGCCGGACAGGCCCTTGAGGCCGGCGTGGTGCTCGAGGACGTCGGCCAACTCCAGCTCGGGGACCTGCCCGTGCTGGAGCAGCCACAGGATCAACCCCGGGTCGACGGTGCCCGGGCGGGTGTTCATGACCAGTCCCGCCAGCGGGGTGAACCCCATGGTGGTGTCGACCGAGACGCCACCGCGGACGGCGGACAGCGACGCCCCGGCACCCAGGTGCGCCGAGACGATCCGCAGCTCCCCGTTCGGGCGGCCGACGATCTCCGCCGCCCGGCGCACGGCGTAGGCGTGTGACAGGCCGTGGAAGCCGTACCGCCGCAGCCCCCAGCGCTGGTTCCACTCGCGGGGCAGCGCGTACGTGCGCGCGGCCGGCGGCAGGGTGGCGTGAAACCCGGTGTCGAAGGCGGCCACCGACGGGATCTCGGGCAGGAGGTCGCGCACCGCGCGGATCCCGGCCAGGGCGCGCGGGTTGTGCAGCGGCGCCAGATGGCTGATCGAGTACAGGTAGGCCACGAGCAGGTCGTCGATCGGCGTTGCCTCGCTGTGCCGCGGCCCGCCGTGCACCATCCGGTGCCCGACGGCGTCGACCGGACCACAGCCGCCGAGGAACTCCGCCAGCGGCTCGAGGTCCCCCTCCCCCTGCCAGTTCTCGACGGTGGTGCTCGCGGTGACGGCCCCACCGGTGTCCAGCCGGGCGAGCTTCAGGCTGCTGGACCCGGTGTTGACGACGAGGACCCTCACGCCTCGGGCTCCCGCAGCGGGCCCGGCCCGCGGGTCGTCGGTCCGGCCTGGGCCGACCACGCCCAGTCCCGGATCTCGGGCAGGTCCTGGCCGTGGATGCGCACGTACTGCCGGTGCTCGGTGATCATGTCGCGCAGCCGGTCGCGGGCGTGGGCCCCGACGGCGCGCAGCCGCGGGACGCGGTCGATGACGTCGATGGCCAGGTTGTAGCGGTCCATCCGGTTCATGACGCAGATGTCGAAGGGCGTCGTCGTCGTGCCCTCCTCCACGTAGCCGCGCACGTGGAAGTTGTCGTGGTTGGTCCGCCGGTAGGTGAGCCGGTGGATCAGCCACGGGTAGCCGTGGTAGGCGAAGATCACCGGCTTGTCGCGGGTGAAGTAGGCGTCGAACTCCCGGTCCGACAGCCCGTGCGGGTGCTCGCGGTCGTCCTGCAGCCGCATCAGGTCCACGACGTTCACGACCCGGATGCGCAGGTCCGGGAACCAGCCGCGGAGGATCTCCACCGCGGCGAGGGTCTCCATGGTCGGCACGTCACCGGCGCAGCCGAGCACGACGTCGGGCTCGGCGCCGGCGTCGGTGCTGGCCCACGGCCAGATCCCGATGCCCTTGGTGCAGTGCTCGACCGCGGAGTCGATGTCGAGGTACTGCAGCGCGGGCTGCTTGCCGGCCACGATCACGTTCACGTACTGCTGGGTGCGCAGGCAGTGGTCGGCCACCGAGAGCAGCGTGTTCGCGTCCGGCGGCAAATAGACCCGGATGACGTCGGCCTTCTTGTTGACCACGTGATCGATGAAGCCCGGGTCCTGGTGGGAGAACCCGTTGTGGTCCTGCCGCCACACGTGCGAGGTCAGCAGGTAGTTCAGCGACGCGATCGGCCGCCGCCACGGGATGCCGTTCGTCGTCTTCAGCCACTTGGCGTGCTGGTTGAACATCGAGTCGACGATGTGGATGAACGCCTCGTAGCAGGAGAAGAAGCCGTGCCGGCCGGTGAGCAGGTAGCCCTCCAGCCAGCCCTGGCAGATGTGCTCGGAGAGCACCTCCATGACCCGCCCGTCCGGCGCGAGGGAGTCGTCGCCGGGCAGCCGCTGCGCCATCCAGGCGCGGTCGGTGACCTCGAGGACGGCGCCGAGCCGGTTGGAGTTGTTCTCGTCGGGGGCGAAGACGCGGAAGGTCGTCATGTTCGCCCGCATCACCTCCCGCAGGAACTCACCGAGCACCCGGGTCGACTCCACCGCGCCCGTACCGCGCGCCTCGACCGGCACCGCGTGCTCGCGGAAATCGGGCATCCGCAGCGGCTGCAGCAGCTTCCCGCCGTTGGCGTGCGGGTTGGCGCTCATCCGCCGGTCGTGGGCGGGATGCAGGTCCCGGACGGCGGGCACGGGGACGCCGTCGTCGTCGAACAACTCCTCGGGCCGGTAGCTGCGCAGCCACTCCTCGAGGACGGCGCGGTGGGCGTCGTCCTCCCGGGCGTTCTTGAACGGCACCTGGTGCGAACGCCAACTGCCCTGCACCTGCACACCGTCGACGACGTCCGGGCCGGTCCAGCCCTTGGGCGAGGCCAGCACGATCATCGGCCAGCGCGGACGCTCGGTCGCGCCCTCCTCGCGGGCCCGGCGCTGGATCTCGGCGATCTCGTCCAGGCAGCGGTCGAGGGTCGCGGCGAAGCGCTGGTGCATGTCGGCCGGGTCGTCGCCCTCGACCAGGTAGGGCGCGTGGCCGTAACCGCGCATCAGCTCCAGCAGCTCCTCCCGCGGGATGCGGGCCAGCACGGTGGGGTTGGCGATCTTGTAACCGTTGAGGTGCAGGATCGGCAGCACCGCGCCGTCGGTGACCGGGTCGGCGAACTTGTTGGCGTGCCAGCTGGCCGCCAGCGGGCCGGTCTCGGCCTCGCCGTCGCCGACGATCGCCCCCACGACCAGGTCGGGGTTGTCGAAGGCGGCGCCGTAGGCGTGCGTGAGCGCGTACCCCAGCTCGCCGCCCTCGTGGATCGACCCCGGCGTCTCCGGCGCGACGTGGCTCGGGATGCCACCGGGGAAGGAGAACTGGGTGAACAGCCGCCGCATGCCCGTCTCGTCCTGGGAGACGTCCGGGTAGTAGTGGCTGTAGGTGCCCTCCAGCCACGCGGCCGCGACCGGGCCCGGCCCGCCGTGCCCCGGGCCCATCACGTAGATCATGTCCAGGTCGCGGGCGGTGATCGCCCGGTTCAGGTGCGCGTAGACGAAGTTCAGCCCCGGCGTCGTCCCCCAGTGACCCAGCAGCCGGGGCTTGATGTGCTCCGGCCGCAGCGGCTCGCGCAGCAGCGGGTTGCCCATCAGGTAGATCTGGCCCACCGACAGGTAGTTCGCCGCCCGCCACCACGCATCCAGCGCGGCCAGTTCGTCGCCGGAAAGCGGATCCACCGACTCAGAGGCCCGGAAGACCTTCGTCACCTCAGTCACCACCCGGCGCAGGCTAGCCGTTGTCCGTCGCATGCCACCCAACAACGTCGCGCATCCGTCCCCGGGGTGACCGAACGGCAGACTCTGCTCGTGGCGTCATGATCAGTTCGCCTCGGCGACTCCCCAGCGCGCTGGTCCATGGGCAGTGCCCGCGCGTCGGGACGCCGGTCCGGCGAGAAGCACCGGGATCGTCGCGCGTCGCGTCAGTGATTCCGCCACGCTGCCCAGTAGCCGGTGGGACAGGCCCCGGCCGCGGCGGCCGATGACGAGGGCATCAGCCTTCTCGGCCTCGGCGGCTTCGAGCAGCACGAGGTCCGGTTGGCCGCAGAGGACCTCGAGCACGGGTGCGGGTCCGTCCGGCGGGAGCCACCCGGCCCGATCCGCCAGCAGGTCGTGCCACTTCTGCTGGGCGTCGCCACCGAACTCTCCGATGCTCGGGTCGGCGACGGCTGCCAGGACGATGCGCGCACGTGCCGGTCCGAACAGCGCCGCCACGTCGCGCACGGCCCGGTCGGACTCCGCCGAGCCGTCGACACCCACGAGAACGACCACCTGGCCCGCGGGAACCGCACCCTCGACCTGACCCGCGGGAAGCGTGCCCGCGACGGACGTGCGCTCGAGCACCCGGCTGCCCCGACGGCCACGCTCGATCGCGATGGGCACGAACAGCGGCCCGAGTACGGCTCCGAGGAAGTACCAGGCGCCATCGCGGTATCCGTGCCGGCCGAGAAACACGAGCGCAGCCCCGAGCCCGACCATCGACCAGAGCCGCACGACGAGGATCGCGAACAGCACGGTGGGCATCTGCGCGTCCTCCCGAGGTGGACAGGTCGCATCCACCCTTGTCCGCCGGCCACCAGCCGCCCAGGGTCGACGGTCGCCGAACCGCGGGACGATCGCCCGACCTGTTCCCGGTGACGGCGATCGAACACCTGATGGTCGGAGGACCCTGCGTTCGGTCCTGAGCTCCGGGACGAAGGTCCCTCCCCCGGCGCAGCGGCTGCCGACGAGGCTGCAGCATGGCTTCGCCGGAACGGACGCTCCTCACGCCCCCGCGCGGCGACCACCACGAGCTGCCGGTGCACGAGGTCGTGCTGCTGCTCGAGACCGACCACGAGCGCGGTCTGGGTCTCGACGAGGCCGCGCTGCGGCTGAAGCTGGAAGGCCCGAACGCGCTGCCACGGGTCGACCGGCGGGGTCCGCTGGTCCGCTTCCTCGTGCAGTTCCACCATCCGCTGATCTACGTGCTGCTGGCCGCCGCGGTCGCGACGCTGCTGCTGGGAAAGGTGGTCGACGCCGGCGTCATCCTCGCCGTGGTGCTGATCAACGCGGGAATCGGCTTCGTGCAGGAGGCGCGTGCGGAGCAGGCCCTGAGCGCCCTGATGGCGATGGTGCGCACCCAGGCCACTGTGGTGCGGGACGGGGTGCGGCACCGCATCTCCTCCGAGGACCTCGTCCCGGGGGACGTGGTGGTCCTGGAGACGGGCGACCGGGTGCCCGCGGATCTGCGGTTCGTCACCGCACACGAGCTGCAGATCGACGAGTCCGCGCTGACCGGTGAGTCTGTGCCGGTGGAGAAGGTCCCGGTGGCGCTGCCCGCCGAGACCGCGCTGGCCGATCGGGCCAACATGGCGTACTCGGGTGGCCTGGTCACCCGCGGTCGCGGCCACGGGATCGTGGTGGCCACCGGTGCCGACACCGAGATCGGGCGCATCCATCGGCTCGTCGGTGAGGCGGAGGTGCTGCAGACCCCGCTGACCCGCACGATTCGGCATCATCGTGTTCACGGTCGTCGAGGTCGAGAAGTGGCTGCGCCGTCCGCGGCACGCGCGGCGCGCGGCACCCGCCCGCCCGCACCGCCCGCCGGCACCGGCGGAACCAGGAGGGCGCCATGCCTGACGTACGCGTGCATGCTGAGCGACTGCAGGGGATCGGCTGGCGCTACAGCCTGCCGGCGGACCAGGGCAGACAGGTCGTGGTCGTGCTGGAGGACCGAGGTCCCACGCACCTCGTCCTCGTCGACCCCCGGCTGGACGAACCGCTGACGACCGTCCGGCTACCCGCCGAGCACGCGTCCGTCCTGGCTGCCCTGCTCACCGGAGCGCGCTTCACCCTCGAGACCGCCGAGGCCGTTCCCACGACGACGCAGGACGAGGCGGAGGTCGTCGTCGAGACGGTGACGATCGCCAGCGGCTCCCCGGCGCTGGGCCTGGCTCCCGACGACATCGTGAGGCGGCTGGGCCCGGACGCAGCTCTGCTCGGTGTGATCTGCGATGCGACCCCGCAACTGGTCGAGAACGACGAAGGCCGAAGCGTCCAGGCCGGCGACAAGCTCGTCGTCGCCGCCCGCCGCAGCCGTCTGGACCGACTCCGGGACGCCGTGTGAGCCTCGGCGCTCGCAGGCGTCGCACGGACACCGTCCCCGTCGGCCGCCAGGACCGTTGCCCCCCGCCCACCAGCGACGGTCGAACGGCCGAGGAGGCCACCCGTGTTCGAACACGAGTTCCACGTCATCGCCGCACTCCTGGCGGTGGCCGCGGTGGTCGCCGCGGCCGCGGTCAAGCTCCGCCAGCCGCTGATCATCAGCTTCATCGCCGTGGGCATCCTCGTCGGCCCGGTCGGTCTGGGCTGGGTGGATGGTAACGACCAGGTCGCATTGCTGGCCGAGCTGGGCATCGCCCTGCTGTTGTTCCTGGTGGGGCTCAAGCTCGACCCGCACCTCATCCGCACCACCGGGCCGGTCGCCGTCGCCACCGGTCTCGGCCAGATCGCGTTCACGTCGATCATCGGGTTCGGGCTCGGGCTGATGCTGGGGCTCTCTCCGGTCGAGGCGCTCTACGTCGCCGTCGCCCTGACGTTCTCCAGCACGATCATCATCGTCAAGCTGCTGTCCGACAAACGCGAGATCGACCAGTTGCACGGCCGCATCGCCATCGGCTTCCTCATCGTCCAGGACATCGTCGTCGTCCTCGTGATGATCCTGCTGACCGCCTTCGGCACCGCGGAGCAGGGCGATAACCTGGTCGCCGATCTGGCGCTGGTCCTCGGCAAGGGTGTGCTGTTCGTCGGCGGCATCCTTCTCGCGATGCGGTACCTGCTGCGGCCGGCGTTGGGCTGGATGGCCCGGTCGAAGGAGCTGCTGGTCCTCTTCGCCCTCGCGTGGGGCGTCGCGCTGGCCGGCCTCGGCGACTGGCTGGGCTTCAGCATCGAGGTCGGGGCCTTCCTCGGCGGCATCTCCCTGGCCGCCACCCCCTACCGAGAGGCGATCGGCTCCCGGTTGATCAGCCTCCGGGACTTCCTGTTGCTGTTCTTCTTCATCGACCTCGGATCCCGGCTGGACTTCACCGACGCCGCCAGCCAGCTGATGGCCGCCACCGTGCTGTCGCTGTTCGTGCTGATCGGCAACCCGCTGATCGTCCTGGTGATCATGGGGCTGATGGGCTACCGGAAGAGAACCAGCTTCCTCGCCGGACTCACCTCGCCCAGATCAGCGAGTTCTCTCTGGTCCTGGCGGCTCTCGGGCTCAGCCTGGGGCACATCACCGCGGACACCGTTCGGCTGATCACTGTCGTCGGGATCGTCACGATCGCCCTGTCGACGTACATGATCCTGTACTCGGCACCACTCTTCGCACGCCTGGCGCCGATGCTGTCCGTGTTCGAACGCAGTCGGCCGCGGCACGGGGAGGACTCCGGCGAGGGCGCCGCCGCCGTCGATCTGGTGGTGGTCGGGGCCGGCCGCTACGGAGGCCGGCTCGTGCGGCAGCTGCTCGCTCGTGATGTCCGTGTCCTCGTCGTCGACACCGACCCGCAGGTCCTGGAGGACATCAGTGAGGAGGGTGCCCAGACCCTGTACGGCGATGCCGAGGAGCCAGAGCTGATCTACGCGCTGCCGCTGCACGGCACATCCTGGGTGGTCAGCACCGTGCCCGACCGGTCGGTCAGCCTGGCACTGCTGCACGGGCTCGAGCACGCCGACTACGCCGGCTCGGTCGCGCTCACCGCGCACAACGACCACGATGCCGAGCGGCTCGAGGCCGCCGGGGTGGACGTCGTGCTACGACCGTTCCACGCGGCCGCCGACAGCGGTGCGGCCATCCTTCTCGACAAGGCCGGGAGACGGGCGGGCCGGGACGTCAGCGAGGCCGAGTGACGCACCGGCTCCTTCCACGCATGGCCCCGGAACAGCGGCCCTCCGCACGACAGCCCGGGGCCTCTGGTCCCACTCCTGGCTCGATGAGATGACGTCCCAGTCAACCGTGGTGTAGCGCGCTCACCGGATCGGTCATCGGTGGAGGAGCAATGCCGTGGGCAGGGCCGGCGTCGGCAGCGAAGCGGTGAGCGCGGGCAGAGGAGGCATGGTGCGCACCGCGCCACCCGGCGAGCACGCCGATGATGGCCAGGTCACAGCGGCGTCTTCAGCTCGACGCCCAGACGTCGAACAGCGATGGTGGTCGCATTCGGCTCGACGTAGGCGCGCACATGACGGTGTCGTGGCCGCGTTCGACGACGTTCACGACGCGGACCCCGGGTCGCGAGAGCGTCCACCCAGGATCTGCCCCGCCGCCTGGAGCCCTGCGCGTGCCCTCGGGCCGCTGGCCGGCGACATGCGGCGCCAGGACGTGCACGGACCCGCCGGCCGGGAGGCAAGGATCCGGCCACGCGTGGCCTCGGGTCTCCCCCTGCTGGGCGGACGGCCGGAACGCGCGAGCGTTCACGGCCCTCGGGCGGTACTCCTGCCCAGCGGGCGACTGCCGCGATGAGCAGGACGGCGAGCACGAGCCAGATCAGCACGGAGAGCGCCGTGGCCAGGTCGGCGGTGCCGCCGGGGATCGGCGTCGAAAGGTCGATCATCGCCGGCCTCCTCGCACCCGTGGGCTTTCGGCAGGAGCCGGAGCACGCTGACGGCGATGGTCGTCGCGGATGTGGAGTTCGAGCATCGTTCGGTGACCGAAGCGGAGTCCACACAAGGGACACTGGTAGGCCATCGCGCAACCACCTCTCTGCGGGGAGATGGACGATACTAGCGAAATGTTAATCGCGTAACAACTTGCACATATGGTTTATTCGGGCCACACTTCCCTTGCTCGCCCGCAAGCACCGGCCGTCACCTCATCCGCGTGAGGCCTTGGCCGCCCCGCGGCCTTCCGACGGCGGGCGTCGGACAAGCCCTCCACGGGGACAGACCGCGCCAGCGCCAACAGCGCACCGGGAGGCCCGACCATGACGGAGACTCAACAGGGGCCGGCGCAGCGCGATGCCGAGCAAGCACACGGGGCCGCCGGCCGACCGGACCGCCCGTCGGCTCGGTCATGGACCTTGTTGACGCATCACGCCCGCCTCCTACTGGCCGTGGCCGAACGACCGGACGCGCGCGTCCAGGATCTGGCCGGCGTCGTGGGGGTGACGCCTCGCGCTGCCCTCACCCTGCTCCGAGACCTCGAGGACGCCGACCTTCTTCACCGCGTGCGAGTGGGTCGTCGGAATCGCTACACCATCCACCCCGACGCCCGCGTAGGTAGCGAGGCGTGCGATGTGCGCACCGTGCGCCAGTTCCTGGCGGCGTTCAGCAGCGACGAGGCGTAGACCTCCACCGAGTCGAAGCCCTTGACAGACGAAGCGTGTTTCGTGTTTGATGGATCGCATACCCCGCTGACCGATCGGCTCCACTCCAAGCTCCGATGCTGCTCTCGATGAGTGTCAGGAGCAGCGGCACCTGGAGCCAGCACTCGACCCACCTGGAGGCCCCGTGGACGCACCGAGTGCCACCCGCAGCGAGCTGTTGGCCCGCCGCCGTCGGGCCAACCTGGCCGTCCAGGGCCGTGACCTGCTGCAGGACAAGCGCACGGCGCTCGTGCGCGCCTTTCAGGCACGGAGCACGTCACTGCTGCAGCGCCTGGAAGAGCTGGCCCGCGATGCCGCGCAGGCGCACCGCCGGCTCGACCGGGCACGCGCCGAACTCGGGACTGGGGCCGTCGAGTCGGCGTCCTTCGCGGCCGCCGGCCGAATCGGGGTGCGGCTGACCGACTCCGCTGTCGCCGGCGTCGTGGTCGTCGATGCCGAGCACGCCGAGGTGCGGCGGGCGCCCGGCGCCCGAGGCTACGAGACCACGCTCGTCGACCCGCACGTCGACGCGGCTGCCGACGCCTTCGAGGAGGAGGTCGATGCGCTGCTCGACCTCGCCGCGCTGGAGCTGACCGTGCGCCGGCTGGCCGGGGAGATCGCCCGCACCACACGGCAGGTCAACGGCTTGGAGCACGTGGTCATCCCGCGGCTGCGCGGCGAGGCCCGCCGTATCGCGTTGGCGCTCGACGAACGTGAGCGCGAGGAGATCGCTCGCCTCAAGCGCGCCCGGACGCAGGCGCGACGGCGGGGCCAGGCGCGCTCGAGGAGCAGTCGATGAGTACCGAGTCTCTCCGAGCCGTCCGGGAGCTCGAGCGCGAGATCGGCGAGCGGCTGTCCGCCGCCCGCGCCTCCTCCGAGTTGGCCGACCGGGCCGCCGCCGAGGCGCGGATTCTGCGCGAGTCGGCGACCGCCGAGGCCGAAGAACTTGCGCAGCGCCGGGTGACCGAGTTGGTCGCCGCGGCCGAGCAGGAGGCCCTTGCCGTGCGGGCCGCGGGTGAGCGCGCCGCGGCGCTGCTGCGCGAGGTAGCCGCTTCCCGGCTGGACGCGGACGTGGCCGACCTGCTCGCCAGGGTCGCTCCGGGTTCGCTCGAGGACCGTCTTCCGGCGGAATCCCCGACGTCCGACGCGCTCACTCGCCATCCTCGAAAGGATTGACGTGCTCGTACCCATGATCCAGCTGGAGATCCTCGGCCACCGGGAGCAGCTGGACGACGTCCTGCGCCGGCTGCAGCACCTGCGCGTCGCCGAGGTGAGCGAGGCCCCCGAATCACCGAGCGCACGGTTCGAGGCACCCGATCCAGCGGCCGGGGCGGATGCCGAGCCGCGCGAGCTAGCCGGCCTGCTGGACCGCGTGGAGCGGCTGCTCACCCTGGCGGAACCGGTCGATCCGTCGCCGCTGCTCAACGCTCCCGACGCCGTCGAGCCGTCCACCGTGGAGCTGGCCGAACTCGTCCTCCGCGAGGAGAACCGGCTGGCCGCGGGCCTGTCGACGCTGGAGGAGCTGCAGATGGAAGCGGACGCGCTGCCGCGCAGCGCAGCGTCCCTCACCGCTCTGCTGCCCCTCGTGCCAGAGTTGGCCGAGCTCTCCGACACCGAGCTCGCCGAACTGCACCTGACCACCATCGCGCTGATGCTCGACGACCCCGGCAGGTCCCTCACCGGCGAGCTGCGCGCCGAGCTGGAAAGCACCCTCGGCCGGACGTTCCTGCTCGTAGCCGCGCCGGTCGACGACACCACCGTCGGCTGCCTCCTGCTCGTGCCCAGCAGCGCCACCGCCGAAGTGGAGACCCTGCTCGGTCGCGACCACATCGCCCGGCTGAGCCTGCCGGGGGCCTACCCCCTCCGGTCCCTCGCCTCGACTGTGGCAGCGATGCAGGAACGCCTCGCCGCGCTCCCCGCGGAGCTGGCGGCCGCCGAGCGGTCCATCCGCGAGACGCTGGCACCCAGGGTGCGAGAACTGCGTCTGGCGCGCGGCACGCTGACCGCGCGCCTGGAGCGGCTGGGAGCCGCCGGCCAGGCCGACGTTGGCGCCCGGACGTTCGCGCTCCGCGCGTGGATTCCGAGGTCCCGGTCCGCCGCGGTGGCCGGTGCCCTCTCCGGGACCGACCGGCCGGTCGTGGTGAGCGAGCTCCGCGCCAGGGACCGCGCCGGAACACCGCCGACACTGCTGCGCAACATTCGAATCTTCCGGCCGTTCGAGCGGCTCGTCGGGTTCCTCTCGTGGCCGGCCCAGGGCGGACTGGACCCCACCGGCCTCATGGCGGTGGTCCTCCCGCTGCTCTTCGGAATGATGGTCGGGGACATCGGCTACGGCCTCCTGCTCGTCGCCGCCGGATGGGGCATCCGCCGCCGCTGGGGGACCCGCAGCGGGCCCGCCGACGACGCCGGTCGCATCCTGGTGGCCGGCGGGTGGTGGTCGACGATCTTCGGCGCCCTGTTCGGGGAGCTCTTCGGCGACTTCGGCCGTTCTGCGCTCGGCATGCCGGCGTTGTGGTTCTACCGCGGCGGCCCGGACGCTCTCGAGCCCCTGCTGCTGTTCGTGCTCGGCGTCGGGGCCGCCCATGTCGTTCTCGGCCTGCTGCTCGGCCTGTGGACGGCGGTCCGAGCAAGGCACGCGGGTCATGCCGTCGAACGGCTGGGCACCCTGATGGTGCTCTTCGGCCTCTTCGCCGTCGCCGGCGTCGTCGTGGGGTTCCTGCCGGGTGGCCTGATGACCCCGGCCGTGGCCGCAGTGGTGGTCGGCATCGTGCTCGCCTCGGTGGTGCACGGGACCCTGGGGTTCTTGCTCGGCCCGCTCGAGATCATCGGCACGATCGGCAACATCCTTTCCTACCTTCGGCTGGCCGCAGTCGGCCTGGCTTCGGTGTACCTGGCCATCGTGGCCAACGAGCTGGCCCGTCAGGCGCCGATCGTCCTGGGGCTGCTGATCGCGGTCTTCTTCCACACGCTCAACCTGGCGCTGGCCGCCTTCAGCCCGATGGTCCAGGCGCTGCGGCTGCACTACGTGGAGTTCTTCAGCAAGTTCTACGAGGGCAACGGTCGCCCGTTCTCGCCGCTTGGTGCCGGGCTGCCCGCCCCTCCGGCGAGCACGCCGCCCCCCCCTTCGACCGGCGGAGGCGGAACCGCCCGCGCCTCCGCCGATCCCGGCACCGGCGCAGCCGGTCGCCGGTGCCGCAGCCGAACCAGCCCGGTCCTGACCAACCCCTAGAACAGGAGATCACCATGGAAATCGGACTGCTCGCCATCGGCGCCGGCCTCGCCGTCGGGCTCGCCGCCCTGGCCGCCGGCATCGCCCAGGCCCGCATCGGCGCCGCGGCGATGGGGGCCATCGCGGAGAAACCGGAACTGACCGGCCGGGCGATCCTGTTCGTCGCGCTGCCCGAGACCACGGTCATCCTGGGCTTCGCCGTCGCCGCGATGATCATCCTGCTGCTCGGCGGCTGACGTGAGCCTGACCGATCTGCTCCGCTCCCTCGACGGGGACGCTGCGGCCGAACTCGACCGGGTACGTCGAGCGGCCGAGGACGAGGCCCGCCGCATCACCGGCGAGGCGCGGGCCGACGCGGACGCAGTTCGGGCCGCGGCCCTCGCCGACGCCCAGGCACGAGGCACGCGGACCGCGAACCGCGTGCTCGCCGAAGCTCGGGCCGAGGCGGCCGCGCACCTGCGTACCGCCCGGGAGCAGGCCCTGCACCAGGTACTCGAGCGAACGCAGGACCGGTTGGCCGTGGTGCGGGAGAGCCCCGGCTACGGCGGGCTGCTGACCCGGTGCCTCACCGAGGCTCTCGATGCCCTTGCCGCGCCGGTCACCGTACGGGTGGACCCCCGGGACGGCGATCTCGCCCGGGAGCTAGCCGCCAGACAGCGGGGCGGGCTGGAGGTGCGACCGGACCTCGAGACCTGGGGCGGCTGCATGGTGACCGACGCCGGTGGCCGGTTCATCGACAACACCCTCGAGGCGCGGCTGCAGGCCGCCTGGCCCGGCCAGCGGGCGGCCATCGCCGCGCACTGGTCCCGCCCCGCCACAGCCGACGGCGGACCTCCGACACGAGGTCGGCGATGAGGCGTCCGGATTTCGTCATGGGCAACACCCGGCTCCGGGCCCGCCGGGCAGCCCTGCTCGACCGCGAGCAGGTCGCCCGGCTGGCCGGAGAGGACCTCACCGGCCTAGCGGCACACCTACGGGCCACGGTGTACGGGCCCCTCCTCGCCCCCGGCCCGGTCAGCCGCCAGGCGCTACTGGCCGCAGTCGAAGAACGTCGACGGCACGCGCTGCGAGGCGTGGGCGACGTGTACCGCGGTGAGGCCGGGCAAGTGGTCGGCGCGCTGCTGGCCCGCTACGACCTGGCCGACACCCTGACGCTGCTCCGCGGGGCGGCGCACGACCTGCCCGACGACGAGGTGCTGGCCGCCCTGCACGGTGTCGGCGCTCTGACCCCGGCAGCCGCCCGACACGTCGTGGCCGAGGAAGCTGAGGCGGTCGTGCACCGGCTGGCCGCCGCGCGGTTGCCCGATCCGGAAACCGCCACGGCGGCACAGCAGGCTTGGGACCGCTACCTGCTGCACGACGATCTCGCCGAGTTGGAGGCGGCGGTCGCCCGGGTCGCCATGGCCCGGAGCGAGCGGTTGCTGTCCGAGGCTGGTCTGCCGGTGGCCCCGCTGCGTCGATTTCTTGCCGCGGAGCGGGACGCGGCCAACCTGCTGGCGGCGCTGCGCGTGAGCCAGAACGGCTCCGACCCAGCCGACATGCGGGCACACCTGCTTCCTCCCGGGGCCATTCCGACTCGGACCCTGGTGGCCGTCGGCGGCGGCAGCGACCCGATTGCTGCCGCGCCGCCGGCCTGGCGGTCCGAACTCACCCGGGCCGTCAACACCGGCGACCTGACCGGACTCGGCCAGGGGCTCGAACGACTCCTGCTCGCGGAGGCCGTGCTCGGATTCCGCACCGGAGACCCCCTCGGCGTGGCGATCCCCCTGGCTTACGTCGCCGCGGTCGAGGAGGAGGCCCTCGCCCTCCGCCGGCTGGTGACCCAGGCTCCCGCCGGCGAACCGGCGCCCCCATCGGTTCCCTCCGTCGGGGCTGGAACGGGCAGGAGCGCTCCGGTGCCGGCGTCCGCGCCGCCGGAGGGGTGGCCCGGCGACTTGCTGGCGATCGTCCCGGACGAGACCGCGGCCGGTTTCCGGCTGGCCGGCACCCGGACCGTCGCCGAGCGCGATCCCGCCGTCGTCCGAGAACTGGTCGACGCCGAGCTCACCGGCGGTTTCGGCGGGGTGATCGCCGTCGCGGAACGGACCTGGGCCGCGCTCCCGGCATCCGTCCGCACGGAGTGGGCAGCCAGCACCGTCCCCCTGATCATCCCACTACCCGTCGAGGACGACACCGCGGCCGGGTCACGGCGGGCGCGCATGCAGGAGCTACTGGCCCGCTCCGTGGGCTACGAGATCACGTTCACGCCCGAAGGAGACCGGACATGACCGCCGACATCGCACCGGCAATCGAAGAGGTTCGGGCGCACCTCGGCCGACTGGAACGCATCTCCGGTCCCGTCGTCACCGCCGTCGGGCTGCCCGGCGTCCGGCTCTTCGACGTGGTGCGTGTCGGCTCCGAGGGGCTGCCCGGAGAGGCGATCCGCATCGACGGCGACGCGGTCACCGTGCAGGTGTTCGAGGACACCACCGGACTGAAGGTGGGCGACCCCGTGGTGTCCACCGGTGCCCCACTGCTGGCCGAGCTGGGGCCGGGGCTGCTCGGCAGCATCGTGGACGGCACCGGCCGGCCGCTGACCGAGCTGGCCGGCGCCGGCCCGGACGGCGGCGTCGCGCGGCCGTTCATCGCGCGGGGCGCCGACCCGCCGCGCCTGGATCGCACGCGGCACTGGGACTTCCGCCCGGCGGTGACCCCGGGTCAGCGGGTCGGTCCGGGCGACGTGCTGGGCACCGTGGCGGAGACACCGGCACTGGAGCACCGGGTACTCGTCCCGCCCGGGGCGGGGGGCGTGGTCACCGCCGTGCAGGCAGGTCCGGCCACGGTCACCGACGCAGTGGTGCACATCGACGGGCGACCGCTGCCCATGCTGCGGCGGTGGCCCGTGCGCGACCCGCGGCCGGTGCGCGCACGGCTTTCCCTGGACCGGCCCCTGGTGACCGGGCAGCGGGTGCTCGACGTGCTGTTCCCGGTGGCCGCCGGCGGTAGCGCGATCATTCCCGGCGGGTTCGGCACCGGGAAGACGATGACCGAGCAGGCGCTGGCCAAGCACGCATCGGCCGATGTCGTCGTCTACGTCGGCTGCGGCGAGCGGGGCAACGAGCTGACCGAGGTACTCCAGGAGTTCCCCGAGCTGGTCGACCCCCGCAGCGGGGCGCCGCTGATGCAGCGGACGGTGCTCGTCGCCAACACCAGCAACATGCCCGTTGCCGCCCGCGAGGCCAGCATCTACATCGGCATCACCTACGCCGAGTATTTCCGCGACCAGGGCTACGACGTGGCCCTCATGGCCGACAGCACCAGCCGATGGGGCGAGGCGCTGCGGGAGGTGTCGACCCGGCTGGAGGAGATCCCCGCCGAGGACGGCTACCCCGCCTACCTGGCCTCCCGGCTGGCCAGCTTCTACGAGCGCTCCGGGCGGGTGGTGTGCCTGGGCGGCTCCGGCGATGACGGTGACCGCACCGGCTCGGTGACCGTCATCGGCGCGGTGTCCCCGGCCGGAGGCGACTTCTCCGAGCCGATCACCCAGAACAGCCTGCGGCTGGCCGGCGCCTTCTGGGGCCTGGACACCGCCCTGGCCCGCCAGCGGCACTACCCGGCCGTCAACTGGACCCGCAGCTTCTCCCAGTACGACGTCGTCGGCTGGTTCGACCGCGAGGTGGCCCCCGACTGGTCGCAGCTGCGCGCGTGGGCCCTCGCGCTGCTCCAGCAGGAAGGCTCCCTGCAGGACGTCGTCCAGCTGCTCGGCGTGGAGGCGCTGGCCCCCGAGCAACGCGTGGTGCTGCGCACCGGCCGGCTGCTCAGGGAGGCCTTCCTGCAGCAGTCGTCCTTCGACGAGCGTGACGCCAGCTGCCCGCCGGCCAAGTCGGCGGCCATGCTTCGGGCGCTGCGCGTCGCCCACACGGCCATGACCGTGGCCCTCGCCCGCGGCGCGGACCCGGCTGCGCTGGTCGCATCGCCGGCGCTCGGGCAACTCACCGGCATGAAGCAGTGGACGGCCGAGGAGGCCGTCACCGAGGCACCCATGCTCGCCGCCCGGGTGCGGACCGCTCTGGAGGCAACACGATGACCGCCTTTCCCGCCGCCCCGACCGAGCCGCTCCACACGATCGGCCACACCATGGTCGCGCGCATCACCGGCCCACTGCTGGTGATCGACAGCGCCGACGACCTGGCCTACGGCGAATTCGTGGAGGTGGAGGCGGCCGGCGACACGAACGGCGCGCCTGTCACACGTCGCGGTCAGGTCCTCGAGGTCGACGGCTCGCGCGCCGTCGTGCAGGTCTTCGGTGGCACCGCGGGAATCGGCCGCGAGGGCACCACGGTGCTGTCCCGCGGCCGGCCGGCCCGCACCGGCGTCGGCCGCGACTACCTCGGCCGCATCCTCGACGGCGCCGGCCGCCCGCGCGACGGCGGCCCCGAGCCGATCCCCGAGGACGAACGGGACGTCGGCGGGATGCCGCTGAACCCGGTGGCCCGCGACCACCCCGACGAGTTCATCGAAACCGGCGTCTCGGCCATCGACGGACTGCTCACCCTGGTGCGCGGGCAGAAGCTGCCGGTCTTCTCCGGCTACGGCCTGCCCGCCGACGAGCTGGCCGCCCGCATCGCCACCGAGGCGCGCGTGCCCGGCGACGACGCCGGCTTCGCGGTGGTGTTCGCCGCGATGGGGGTCACCCGGCGCACCGCGGACTTCTTCACCGAGCAGCTGGCGGCGACCGGCGCGCTGGAGCGCTCGGTGCTGCTGCTCAACCTCGCCGACGACCCGACCGTCGAGCGGATCCTCACCCCCCGGGTGGCGCTCACCATCGCCGAGCACCTGGCCTACGAGCACGCGCTCCACGTCCTGGTGGTGCTCACCGACATGACCAGCTACTGCGAGGCGCTGCGCGAGATCTCCGCCGCCCGCGAGGAGCTGCCCGGCCGCCGCGGCTACCCCGGCTACATGTACACCGACCTGGCCACGCTGTACGAGCGAGCGGGCCGGGTGCGCGGGCGGGCCGGTTCGGTCACCCAGCTGCCCATCCTGTCGATGCCCGACGACGACATCACCCACCCGGTGCCGGACCTGACCGGCTACATCACCGAAGGGCAGGTGGTGCTCTCCCGCGAGCTGCACCGCACCGGGGTCACCCCGCCCATCGACGTCCTGCCCTCACTGTCCCGGCTCATGAACGCCGGCATCGGCGGGGGCAAGACCCGAGAGGACCACCGCGCGGTGGCCGACCAGCTCTACGCCTGCCACGCCCGCGGAATCGAGGTGCGCCGGCTGCTGTCCATCGTCGGCGAGGGGGCGCTCGCCGACGACGACCGCCGCTTCCTGGCGTTCTCCGACGCCTTCGAGGCCGAGTTCGTCGGTCAGGGCGCCGGGCGACGCAGTATCACCGAGACCCTCGACGCCGCCTGGCAGCTACTGGCCGACTTCCCGGACGACGAGTTGACCCGCATCCCCGCGGGGCTGCTCGCCCGATACCGCCCCCCCACCTGACCCTGCGGGCCGATGGCGGCGAGCGACCTCCTGGCCCTCCTCGCCGGGCTCGCGCTGGCTGCCACGGGCGGGGAACTGTTCGTGCGCGGGGCCGTCGGGCTGGCGGCCTGGGCACGGGTACCCGCGGCCGTCATCGCGACCACGGTCGCCGCCTTCACCACCTCCAGTCCAGAGATTTCGGTGGCGGTGGCCGCGGCCACGGCCGGGCGGCCGGAACTGGCATTCGGCGACGCGCTCGGCGCCAACGTCGCCAACCTCGGCCTGGTCTTGGGCGCTACCGCGGCGATCGCGTCCTTGGCCGTGCCGCGCCGCGCCGTGCGGCGTGACCTGACGGCGGCGCTCATCGCTCCCCTGCTCACCGCAGTGCTGGCCGCCCTCGGGCGGCTGGACCGGGGCGACGGACTTAGTGCTGCTGGTCGCCTTCGGCGGATGGTTGGGCCTGGTGCTGCACCAGACGCTGCGCACCAGGCGCGCCGACGACACCCCGCGCCGGGCGCGCGGACTTCCCGCCGGGGCCGCCGCCGTGGCGGGCCTCGGCCTTCTGATGGCCTCCGCTGCCCTGGTCGTCGCGGCCGCCCGCGGCATCGGCGCCTGGCTGGGCATGGACGACTTCGTCGTCGGGGCGACGCTGGTCGCGATCGGCACGTGCACGCCGGAGTTGGTGACCGCCGTGGTGGCGGCGCGGCGAGGTCAGGGCGGGATGGGGTTCGGCCTTGTGCTGGGCAGCCTGCTGTTCAACGGGCTGGTCGCCGTCGCCGTCGCCGCGCTGCTCGCTCCGATCGAGGTGCCACGCGCCGAGGCCGCGGTCGGCCTGGCGTCCGGCGTCGGGTTGCTGGCGCTGGCGACGCCCGGCCGGTCCGGGCGGCTCGGCCGCGGCCGAGGGGCGCTCCTGTTGGCCGGCTACGCCGCGTTCGTCGCCGTGCTTCTGCGTTTTCCTCCGGCGCCGGCAGGCTGACGCTTGCATCGAAGCTCTCGCGCAATTCGCGGGCTCACGTCCGGCGCAATGCCTCGTCGGGTGGCACGCGGATCACCTGCGACGCCTGGGGTGTCGGGGTCCGCTGATGCGACCGGCCCTTCGCGAATGCGCGGCTGAAGCGACGAAGACAGGAGGTCGGGTAGCCCCACTCGGTGCCTGCGCCAAGCCCCTCACCGGCTGACGGGGTCGAGAGCGCGACCACGCCTTCTCGCGGTCGACTCGCCGGCGCCCACGGCCAGGATTCGGGCGGGGTAGTGACCGCGTGGCGCTGCCACCTCGACCGTGTCGCCGGCGCGGCGACCGAGGAGGGCCTGGGCCAAGGGACTGAGGCTCGAGATGCGCTCCGCGTCCAAGACTGCCTCGATCGGATGAACGATCCGAACCGACTCCTCACCTTCTGGCGTCTCCACCCGAACGTGACTGCCCAGCTCGACCCACGGGAGGGTGCCGCGGTCAGTGAGGATCTCGGAGGAACGGAGTACCGCCTCCAGGCCTCGCAGTTCCTCCCAGATGCGCGTCGTGATCTCGAGTGCCCCGCCTCCATGCCCGCCCGTGACGAGCGCGGCAAGCTCCGTGCGGCAGCGCTCGAGGCGTTGCTCCAGCAGCGCGGCGCCCGCCGGCGTGAGGAACGGATGATCTGGCTCCAGCCCGACGGACGCTCCGGACACCAGGTCCCCTTGCAGCCGTGCCGCCGTCCGGGCCGCCACCTCGGCCGCATACTTCCGCTGGTGGACGGGGTAGACGGAGGCATGGAGGATGGCGAGGCTGGTCCTCGCTGACACGCCTGTCAGCTGAAGGGTCTTGTGCACACGAGCGGCTGCCGCCGCGGCCGGCGTCTGGCTGTCCTGCTGCCCACGCGCGTGGCTGACGCGTCGGCTCGGCTGGCCCAGTGCCAAGATGAGGAGCAACGGCAGACCCGCGCGATCGGCCCGCCGCGCCGCAATCGTGAGGACCGGGGTGTCCGAAGGCTCATCCCGCAGGAGGGCGATGACCGTCGAGGTCGCCTGTCTCGGTCCGCCCACGGGCGAGGACCCGCCCGTGGAGCCGGCTTCACGGAAGCCTCCCTCCTGGCGAGTGGAGTACGGAAAGCCAGCGCGGGCCGTACCCGCGGGACTGACGGTGATGCAGGTGCTTGTCATGACGATCGCCTCTCTTCCGGTCTGAGCCCAGCAAATACCGAAGTGTGGATCGTGTAAACCTTTTCACCAAAGTGAATCGGCAGGCTCATCGTCACCCCGCGCGCCACCCACAGTGGACCGCTGCGTTACTACATCGTGTAACGATGCTGCTGAGTGTGGCGATGGCGCAGCGCAGGCTTACATGCGTTTCTCTTTTCGCGTAAAATCTTGCGATCTGGTCCACCTCACGCCGAAGGAGGGCGGGCCCCATGACCAGGACTCCGACGGCGCGGCGACCCGCCGCAGCAGCCTCGAGCCCGGCGGCCGGCCCCAGCCATCTCGCCACGATGACCGCGGCAGAACGGTGCCCGGATGCCGCGATAGGCGCGGAGAACTCCCGGTGAGCCGCACCGCGCTGGTCGCCATCGGCGGCAACGCCCTGGTCCTCGACGGCGAGGCCGGCTCCATACCGCGCCAACAGGAGCGGGCCGCGGCCTTCGCCGAACAGGTGGCCGATCTGGCCGCCGACGGCTGGGCGGTGCTGGTCACGCACGGCAACGGCCCTCAGGTCGGCTTCATCCTCCGCCGCGGGGAGCTGGTCGCGGCTGAGGCCGGCATCGAAGGCCTGCCGGAGCTGCCGCTGTGGTTGGCCGTCGCCGACTCGCAGGGCGGCATCGGCCACATCCTCGCCGTGGCCATCGACAGCGCCCTGGAGCGGCGGGGGCTTGCAGCCCGGGCGGTGGCCGTGCTCACCCACGCCGAGGTGGCCGCCGACGACCCGGCGTTCACAGAACCGACCAAGCCGATCGGCTCTCAGATGACCGCCGACGTGGCCCGGATGCGGGTGGCCGAGGACGGGTGGACGGTCGCCGAGACGTCCGCAGGCGTCTTCCGCCGGGTGGTGGCCAGCCCGCGCCCGATGCGGATCGTCGAGGCCGAACAGATCCAGGTCCTGGTCGACGCCGGCGCCGTCGTCGTCGCCGCCGGCGGCGGCGGCATCCCTGTCCTGCGCGAGGACGGCGAATGGCGCAGCGTCGACGCGGTCATCGACAAGGACCGCGCCTCCGCCCTGCTGGCCGTCACGGCCGCCGTCGACACCCTGGTGCTGGTCACGGGAGTCGACCACGTGTACGTCGGCTTCGGCACCCCCGGGCAGCGGGCGCTGGCCGAGGTCGACCCCGGCGAGGTGCGTGCGCTGCTCGAAGCCGGTGAGTTTCCCGCCGGGTCGATGGGTCCCAAGGTCGAGTCGGCGCTGTCCTTCCTGGCCGGCGGCGGGCGCCGCGCGGTCATCACCTCGCTGCCCCGGCTGCGTGACGCCCTCGCCGGCCGGGCCGGCACCTCCATCACGTCGCCGGACCACCCCGGGCCGGCGCTGTCACCCAGCGCCTCGCGCTGAGGCATCAGGAGAGCACGATGATCACCGTTCCAGCGCAACCCTTCCCGCACTCCTTCGATCCGGCTCACGTCGCGCTGCTGTGCATCGACTTCCAGCGGGACTTCGTCGAACCCGGCGGCTTCGGCGAGTCACTCGGCAACGACGTCTCACGGCTGCGCACCGCCGTCGGGCCCACCAGGGCCGTCCTTGCCGCCTTCCGCGAGCGCGGCTGGCCGGTCATCCACACCCGCGAGGGCCACCGGCCAGATCTGACCGACCTGTTCCCCGCCAAACGCGACCGGGGCAACCCGTCGCTGCGCATCGGCGAGGAGGGCCCGATGGGCCGGCTGCTCGTCCGCGGCTCGAAGGGCCACGACATCGTTCCCGAGCTCGCCCCGCTGCCTGGCGAGGTGGTGGTCGACAAGCCCGGGAAGGGCTCGTTCTACGCCACCGACCTGGAGACCGTGCTACGGGCGCGGAGCATCACCTCGCTGGTCGTGACCGGCGTCACCACCGAGGTGTGCGTCCAGTCGACCGTGCGGGAGGCCAACGACCGCGGCTTCGAGGCGCTGATCCTCTCCGACTGCACCGGCTCGTACTTCCCGGAGTTCCACGAGTCGGCGCTGGCCATGTTCGCCGCGCAGGGCGCCATCGTCGGCTGGGTCGCCACCTCCACCGACCTGCTCGGCGCGATCGACTCGAGCCCAGTACCCGCGAAGGACATGTGATGAGCACGCCCACCACTCCCGCTGTCGGGCGGGCCGCCGGACCCAGATGGTGGGTCAAGGGCGACTGGAACGGCCTCTTCGGCCTGGGCACGAACGTGCTGCTCAACGTCATCGTGCTGACCGGGCTCTGCCTGGTCGTGGTGAACATCCCGAGCGAGACCGTGTACGGCCGGATCCTGCCGGCGCTGGGCATCGCCCTACCGCTGGGCAACATCTGGTACGCGTTCCTCGCACGCAGTCTGGCCAAGCGCGAGGGCCGCTCCGACGTGACCGCGCTGCCCTTCGGGCCGAGCGTGCCGCACACCTTCATCGTGGTCTTCGTCGTCATGCTGCCGGTGGCCCTCGCGACCGGTGACACCCTCGCCGCCTGGCGGGCCGGCCTGGCGTGGGCGTGCATCATCGGCTGCATCGTGCTGCTCGGCGCCGTGTTTGGCCCCTGGATCCGCAAGTGGACTCCTCGGGCGGCGCTGCTCGGCGCGCTGGCCGGGATCTCGATCACGTTCATCTCGATGAGCCCGGCCGCGCAGATGTGGCAGGCCCCATGGATCGCGTTCATCGCGTTCGCGTTCATCCTGATCGGCTGGCTGGGGGGACGGAAACTGCCCGGCGACGCGCCGGTCGGTCTGGTCGCCGTGTTGCTGGCGACGGCGGTGGCCTGGATCGCGGTGCTGGCCGGGTGGAGCGGCATCCTCGAGCCCAGCGCGGTGGGCGAGTCGATCACCAACCTGGCGGTGAGCCTGCCCTTCCCGACCGGTGACGTCCTCACCGGCCTGAGCGACATCGCTCCGCTGTTGGCCTCGGCCATCCCGCTGGGCATCTACAACTTCACCGAGGGCATGACCAACGTGGAGTCCGCCGCGGCGGCCGGCGACCGGTACTCGGTTCGCCAGGTGCTCTCCGCCGACGGCCTCGGCGCGATCATCGGCTCGTTCCTCGGCTCGCCGTTCCCGCCGGCGGTCTACATCGGCCACCCGGGGTGGAAAGCGGTCGGTGGCCGGATCGGCTACTCGTTGGGCACCGGCGTCGTGGTCGCCGTCGTCTGCTTCACCGGGCTGGTCGGCACCTTCCTGGCCCTCTTCCCGATGCAGGCACTGGTACCGGTGCTGCTCTTCATCGGTCTGGTGATCGGCGCCCAGGCGTTCAACGTCAGCGCCCGTCGTTACGCGCCGGCGATCGTGCTGGCGATGATCCCGAGCCTGGCCGAGTGGGCCACCGGGCTGATCGACAACTCCCTCGCCGCGGCCGGGACATCCGTACGTGAAGTGGGTGTGGCCAACCTCGTCGCCAGCGGCGTGGTGTACGACGGGCTCAAGCTGCTGGGCCAGGGCGCGGTGCTCGTGGGCATCGTGCTGGGCGCCATCGCCTGCTTCGTCATCGATCGGCGGATGTACGCCGCCGCCATCACCGCGGGCATCGGCGCGGCGCTGTCGTTCGTCGGGCTGATCAACGCGCTCGAGGTCGGCTGGAACGCCTCCCCCGGCGTCAGCCTCGGCTACGCCTTCCTCGCGCTGCTGCTGGCCGGCTTCGGCTGGTACTCGCGGCGGGAGATCGACATGGCGCTGGACGACGAGCTGCTGTTCGTCAACGGGACCCTGATGCGCGGACTGGAGCTGCACGGCAATCTCGCCGGCGCCGAGCTCCTCGAAGAAACCGCCACCGCGCCGCGGTACCGACTGCACAGCATCGGCGACGTCCACCCCGGCATGTACGAGGTCGGCGAGGACGAGGAGGGCGCGTCGATCTCCGGCGAGCTCTACCAGGTGCCCACGGACGTGCTGCTCAAGGTGGTCGAGAACGAGCCGGCCGGCCTGTACCGGGGTCCGGTGCAGCTGGCCGACGGCCGGCTGGTTCCCGGGATCCTCTACGGCCGGGAACTGGCCGAGCAGCACCCGGACATCACGGTCCACGGCGGCTGGCGCCAGTACCGCGTCACCGTGGCCCCCGCGTCGGACTGAGCACGGGCGACCGCGCCACCGGGCGGGCTCCGGGTGGCGGCGGGCCCGCCCAGGCGGGGCCGGTGACCGGCAGGTGCCGGTCACCGGCGCCGCCCGCGCCGGGTCCGACGGTCACCAGGCTCGCGTTGCGACTCCCGGCGAGGGACAGAGCCCGTCAACCCTTCCTGGTCTGGTCAATCCGGTCGGCGTGGCAGACCCCTCTTCGGCGCGCTCGCCCCGGCCGCCGGCGAGTCTCCGCTACACCGGTCTTTACACGAGATCTGTTTCGCGTAATACTTTGCGGTATACGCAGTCCGGACCAAGGAGAGTGACCCGATGACCGGGACCCCGACGGCTCAGCGATACGCAGCGGCGGCATCGGACGAGCGACGACGCGAGGCGGCGGCCGGTGTCCCGGTCACCGTGGCCCGTGGGGACGGCATCGGCCCGGAGATCATGGACGCGACCCTGCGGATCCTCGACGCGGCCGGTGCCAGGCTCGCGCTGGAGGAGATCGAGATCGGCGAGGCGGTCTACCGGCGGGGGCACAGCGCCGGCATCGAGCCCTCGGCGTGGGAGTCGCTGCGGCGGACCCAGGTGTTCCTCAAGGCACCGATCACCACGCCGCAGGGCGGCGGGTTCAAGTCCCTCAACGTGACCGTGCGCAAGACGCTGGGCCTGTACGCCAACGTGCGCCCGTGCGTGGCCTACGCGCCGTTCGTCCCCACCCGGCACCCGGGGATGGACGTCGTGGTCATCCGGGAGAACGAGGAGGACCTCTACGCCGGCATCGAGCACCGCCAGACCGACGAGGTCACCCAGTGCCTGAAGCTGATCAGCCGGCCCGGCTGCGAGCGGATCGTCCGGTACGCCTTCGAGCACGCCCGCCGGCACGGCCGTCGGAAGGTCACCTGCTTCACCAAGGACAACATCATGAAGCTGACCGACGGGCTCTTCCACCGGGTCTTCGACGAGATCGCCGCCGAGTACCCCGACCTGGAGAACGAGCACTGGATCGTCGACATCGGGGCCGCCAAGCTGGCCGACACCCCGGAGGCCTTCGATGTCGTGGTCACCCCGAACCTCTACGGCGACATCCTCTCCGACGTCGCCGCGCAGATAGCCGGCTCGGTCGGCCTGGCCGGCTCGGCCAACATCGGCGACCAGGTCGCGATGTTCGAGGCCATCCACGGTTCGGCTCCGCGCCGCGCTGGCCAGGACGTCGCCAACCCCTCGGGTCTGCTCATGGGAGCGGTCATGATGCTCGTCCACGTCGGGCAGGCCGAGGTCGCCGAGCGGGTGCACAACGCATGGCTCGCGACGCTCGAGGCCGGCGCGGCCACGTATGACATCGCCCCCGCTGGGCGCGCGCCGCTCGGGACGCAGGCCTTTGCCGACGCGATCGTCGCCCGACTGGGCGACCGCCCCCGCACTCTCAACCCCGTGCGCTACGCCGCGCTCCCACCGGCGGTGCCGCGTCAGAAGCCCGCACCGCGCACGCCCGAGCGCAAGACCATGGACGGCGTCGACATCTTCGTCCACGACGCCGGGACCTCCCCCGACGCACTCGCTGCCATCCTGCGGGAGGCGTCCAGGGACTCCTACCTGAAGCTCCAGATGATCTCCAACCGGGGAGTCAAGGTCTGGCCCGACGGGCTGCCGGAGACGTTCTGCACCGACCACTGGCGGGCTCGCTTCATCGCCCCGGCACCCGGCTGCGCCCACCACAAGCACGTGCTGCAGCTGCTGTACTTCCTGGAGCGGGCCGGGGTCGACTTCATCAAGACCGAGGGCCTCCACCGGTTCGGCGGGCAGCCCGGCTATTCGCTGGGACAAGGGCAGTGACCGCCACGGTGGCGCAGCAGCGCCGTGCCGCTGGATCCGGTGGTTCGCTGTGCGCCTACTGCCCCGATCCCGCGACCTTCCCGCCGCCGCCGTGCTGGATCGTCCAGGCGCCGCAGCGAGCCCGCCTCGAGCTGGCGGCCGCCGTCCTCCGGCGGCACGGCATCCTGGCGACTCCGGCCCCCGGCCGCGATCCGGAACGGACACGCCGCCAGTTGGAGGAGGAACTCGGCCGCCGCTTCCCGGACGGCGCCCGGTCCTACCTCTTCTGGACGGTGCCGGACGACGAGCGCTGCTTCGACGATAGCGGCGACCTGGTCGAGGACCTTCCCCTGTACCACCCGACACACCTCGCCGCGGCAGTGGCCGCCGTGCTGGAGCAGGTGGGCATGTCGGCGTCGCAACTGCCGGACGGTCGAACGACGGTCGCCTGTCGCCTCGCGAGACCACCGGCGTGCCCGCGCCGCGACCGGTGAGGAGGACCACTCGATGACGCGCACCCGACGAGCCGGCACCGTGGCAGTGCTGCTGCTGACATCCGTAGCACTGAGCGCCTGCGGCGCCGGCCAGGTGACGCAGACCGCGACGCAGGACCGCGACCGGACCGGCGGCCACGGCCGGATCGGGGACATCACCATCCGCGCCGTCCAACTGGCGTACCCGGCCGATGGCGTGCACGACCCGGGCGACCCCGTCGAGCTCACGATGGCGATCGTCAACAGCGGGCGGGTAGCCGACGAGCTGATCGGCGTCACCGGTGACCCGTTCACCGGCGCGACGGTCAGCGCAACGGGGACGTCGGCGGGAGCCGACGGGACGCCTGCCGACGGCCCGGAGGCGCCTCCGCCGGAGCAGTCGGCGGTGAGCATCCCTCTGCCGGCCGACGAGATCGTGCACGTGGGCGCGCCGGACGACCCCATCCTCCTCACCGGACTGACCGAGCCGCTGGGATCAGCCCACTCCGTGCCGCTGCGGCTCGTCTTCGCTCGGGCGGGCGAGCTCACCGTCCTCGCGATCACCGAGCCCGCGCCGGCTCGCCCGCGCAGTCCCGCCTTCGATTTCCACGTACCCGAGTGAAGACCCGGGCAGCCCTGCTGTCGAACCGATCAGAGGAACTCACGTGGACCGGATCGCCCCCACCAGCGGCTCGTGGGTCGCCCCCCTGGCCGCCTGTCTGCGCGAAGACCTCCACCTGGCACCGCGGATGACCGGGTGCCGATACCCCGCTGTCCGGCCTACGCCTGTCGTGGCGTTCGGCGCGTGAGCTCGGCCGCGTCGGAGATTCGTTCGCTAGGAACCGTCGCCGCCGTCATCGTGCCGCGCGACGGCCGTACCGCGGTGGCGGCGCCACTCGTACAAGACGAGGGTCAGCAGGCCCAGGCCCGTCAGCGGGAGCACGAAGCCGATCATCGTGGCGCTGAACGCCGGCAAGGCGTCGTGGCCGCTGGCGTCCAGCAGCAGGTAGCCCACGTAGGCGCCGTAGTAGGCGACGAGGAGTGCGCCCTCCCAGCGGCGGAGCACGAACCCGGTGAAGGCCACGGGAAGCAGGGCCACCGCCACCGCCAGCGCCACGGGGAGGTCGAAGCGGACCACGCTCGCCGCGACCGGCACGCCACCGTCGCTGACCACGGCGGCGACGCCCAGGACCGCGCCGATGTTGAAGATGTTGCTGCCCACGATGTTGCCCACGGCGATGTCCCGTTCGCCGCGCAGCGCCGCGATCACCGACGTCGCCAGCTCGGGCAGCGACGTTCCCGCCGCCACGACGGTCAGGCCGATCACGAGGTCGCTCACGCCCAGCGCGCCGGCGACAGTGACGGCGGCCTCGACCAGCCATCGTGCTCCGACGACGAGCAGCGCGACGCCGACGGCGATCAATCCCACGCTGGCCAGCACCGCTTTCCCGCGTGGTGCGTCGGCGGGATCTCCGGACCGAGGACCCTCCGCCGCCTCCTCGCTACGGCGGCCGATGCGCAGGATCCAGCCGGTGTAGGCGACCAGCAGCAGCAGCAGCAGCGCGCCGTCCAGGACGGAGACCGCGCCGTCGAGGGCGAGCGCGAGCAGCACCACGGTGATGCCGATCATCGCCGGGATGTCCAGGCGGACCAGCTGGGACCGCACGATCAGCGGGGCGGCCAGGGCCGAGGCGCCGAGGATCAAGAGCACGTTGAAAATGTTGCTGCCGACGACGTTGCCGACGGCGAGGCCGGGGTTGTCGGCCAGGCTGGCGGCCACGGTCACCGCCATCTCGGGAGCCGACGTGCAGGCGGCGACGATCGTCAGGCCGATGACCAGCCGGGACAGCCCGACCGCGCGGCCGAGGTTGCTCCCGCCCCGGACGAGCAGCTCGCCGCCGAGGACGAGGACGGCGAACCCGCCCACCATCAGCACGATCGTCCCCGCTGTCACCCGGCGACCCTAGCGGCAGTCCCCCTTGCGGGGCAAGGACGAGCGCGCGAGGATGCGCGGTGTGGAGTCCGCCGTGCTCGCCGCCGCGGTCCTCCTGTTCGCCAGCACGGCGGTCGCCGTGGTCCGCGTCGTCCGCGGCCCCACCGACACCGACCGGATCGCGGGGGTGTACCTGCTGAGCACCGGTGGCGGCGCGACGCTGGCGGTGCTCGCCGACGTGGCCGGGGAGCGGGCCTACCGGGACGCGGCCCTCGTGCTGGTGCTGCTGTCGTGCGTGCTGTCCGCGGCCTTCGCCGCGCGGGAACGCCGGCACGGCGTCGCGACGGCCGCGGCGGAGGGCCCGTCCGCGACCGGCGGGCACGACGAGGCAGGTGGCGGGTGATCCCGTTCCTCTCCGTCGCCCTGCTCCTGGGTGGCGGGCTCGTCGTGGCCGCGGCCGCGGTGGGCCTGCTGCGCTTTCCGGACGCCACCGCCCGCCTGCACGCGCTGACCACCGCGGAGAACCTCGGCCTCGGGCTGGTCCTGACCGGCCTGGCGCTGCGGGCGGACTCGGTAGCGGCCGCGCTCAAACTCCTTCTGATCTGGGTGGTCGTCCTGGCCACGTCGGCGACCACCGCCCAGCTGGTGGCCGGCCGCGCCCGCGGCGCTCGATGAGCGGCGATGCCGTCGGGACGGTGCTCGACGGGTCGCTCGCGACCGCCGCCGTCGCGCTGGCCCTGTCCTCGCTGCTGGCGCGGGGCCGCTTCCCCGCCGTCGGGTTGTTCATCGGCTTCGGCGTGGTGGTGGGCTTGATCTACGCCCGGTTGGCCGCTCCGGACCTCGCCATGGCCGAGGTCGCCATCGGAGCGGCGGCGACCGGCGCGCTGCTGCTCCGGACGGTGTCGGCAGCCCCCGGAGAGGTCGCGGCGAGGACGTCGCCGGGCAGCGCTGGCCGCTCGGGGGCACCGCGAGTCGCCGCGGTGGTGGCCGGAGCGCTCGCCTCGGCGGCCGTGCTGGGCGTCGCGCTGGCCGCCGTGCTGTCCGTACCGCCCCGTACGAGGCTGCCCGCCCTGGTCACGGAGCGGGTGCCCGACAGCGGCGTGGAGCATCCGGTGACCGCCGTGCTGCTGGCCTTCCGGGCATTCGACACGCTCCTGGAGGTGGTGGTCGTGCTGGTCGCGGCCGTGGCGTGCCTGGCGCTCGCCCCGACACCGCAGGCCGGCCTGGCGCCCGTGCCACCGGCCGCGGCGGCTCCGCTGTCGTTCCTGGTGCGGGCCGCGGTACCGGCTGGGATCGTCGTCGCCGGCTGGGTGCTGTACATCGGCACGTACGCGCCGGGAGGCGCCTTCCACGGCGGAGCGGTGCTCGGGGGCCTGCTGCTGCTGCTCGTGCTCACCGGACGGCAGCCCCCCGTGCTGGGGCCACGGGTCCTCCCGTCCGGGCTCGTCCTGGGCGCGACGGTGTTCCTGGCCGTGGGGATCGTCGGCCTGCTCACCGGCGGGGCACTGCTGGATTACGGCAACCACGCAACCGTCGCCATCGTCACCATCGAGTCCTCGATCGCCGTGTCGGTCGGAGTCACCCTCGCCGCGTTCTACCTCGCCCTGGCTCCCGGCCCGCACGGCGCGCTCCGGTGACCCGGGCCGTCCTGTTCGTCGCGACCGGCGGAGTTCTCACGATCGTCGGGCTGGTGGGTCTGGTCGCTGTCGGTGACCTGGTACGGCGGATCGTCGCGGTGAACGTCATGGGCACCGGCGTGTTCGTGGTGCTCGCCGGCCTCGCCTGGCGTGCCGACCCCGAGAACCCCGATCCGCTACCGCACGCCCTGGTGCTCACCGGCATCGTGGTGACGGTCAGCATCACCGCGATCGCGCTCGCCCTGGTGCAGCGGGTCGAGGCCCTCGAGCGGCAACCCGACCCGCCCCCGCAGGACCCCGGGCC
>NZ_SSXB01000029.1:0-43189 GCF_021698995.1 Blastococcus sp. KM273129
GACCAGCTGCGGCATTCCCATCGCACACCCCTCACCTCAGGGTGTGAACGATGTCCCGAGACAGGTGTGCACGATGTCCTCAACTCAGACACCCTCGTCGGCTCAGTCGAAGCTCCCCGCGCCGTCGCGCCGGTAGGGGGAGAGCCGCTCCACCCGCGCCCGCTCGGCCCGCTCCGCGCGCAGGCGCCCCGCCGTCCCCGGCGGGTAGCCGGCCTTCACCACCCGGTGCTCGGTGGTCTCGACCATGTAGGCCAGCGAGAACAGCAGGCCGAGCAGCAGCCCGCCGCCGGCCGCGGCGACCCGGTAGGCCAGCGGGACGGGGACCAGCAGCAGGCAGACCACGATCAGGGGCAGCAGCTGCACCACCGCCCGGGCCAGCTGCCGCCACACCCAGGTGCTGCGGGTGGTGTCCTCCAGGACCCACGGCGCCAGCTCGCGGGGCAACCCACCGCCGTACGCGTACCAGACCCACTGCAGGGGGCCGGGGCGCTGAGAGCTCACGCTGAAACGGTAGGCCCGTCCGGTCGGCTGCGGCCGGTCCCGGGCGCGGGCGTACGGTGCCGCCGTGGACGAGCGTCGCCTGGGGGTGGTCTCCGGCCTCGGCGCCTACGCCCTCTGGGGCATCTTCCCGCTGTACTTCCCGCTCCTGGAGCCCGCCGGCGGCCTGGAGATCGTGGCCCACCGGGTGCTCTGGTCGCTGCTGTTCGTGGCATTGCTGCTGACCGCCGTCCGCCGGTGGGGGCACGTGCGCGCCGCCGTCGCCAGCCCGCGCACGCTCCTCGTCCTGGCCGGCGCGGCGGTGCTGATCGCGACCAACTGGCTGATCTACGTCTACGGGGTCAACTCCGGCCAGGTCGTGGAGACCTCGCTCGGCTACTTCATCAACCCGCTGGTGAGCGTGCTCCTGGGCGTGGTGGTGTTCGCCGAGCGGCTGCGGCCCCTCCAGTGGGTCGCCGTCGGCATCGCCGCCGTCGCCGTCGTGGTCCTCACCGTCGACTACGGGCGCCCCCCGTGGATCGCCCTCGGCCTGGCGCTCTCCTTCGGCCTGTACGGGCTGATGAAGAAGCTCGTCCGCATCGAGGCGGCTCCGGGGCTGTTCCTGGAGACGACGCTGGTGGCGATCCCGGCCGGCGCCGTCCTCGCCGTGCTGCACGCCGGGGGCACGGGCACGTTCGCCAACGCCGGCACCGGGCACGCCTTCCTGCTGGCCAGCGCCGGGGTGGCGACGGCGGTGCCGCTGCTGCTGTTCGCCGCAGCGGCCCGGCGCATCCCGCTCTCGACGGTGGGGCTGCTGCAGTACCTGACCCCGCTGATGCAGCTGGCGATCGGCGTCTTCGTCTACGACGAACCCATGCCGCCGGCCCGGCTGGCCGGCTTCGTCATCGTCTGGGTGGCGCTGGCGGTCTTCACCGCCGACACGTGGCGGCACGCCCGGGCAGGGGCGCGCCGGGCGGCCCGCGACGCGGTGGTCGCCACCCCCTGACGGCGCTGCCGGGTCCGCCGCGGCGCGTGGGCCGGGAACGTCGGTGGACGGCGCTACCGTCGTGCCCGAGCCGCCGGGAGCGCCCGGCCGGCGGAGCAGCTCAGGAGATGGTCCGACGATGCACAGCGACCCAGCCCCCGTGGTCTCCCCGCCCCGGGTCGACGGGTCAGGGGACAGGCCCGTGCCGGCCGGCGCCGCCGGCCTGTCGCGGCGGGAGCACGAGATGCTCGGTTTCGAGCGCCAGTGGTGGCGGCGCGCCGGGGCCAAGGAGACGGCGATCCGCGACCTGTTCGACACGACGCCGACCCGGTACTACCAGGCGCTCAACGCCCTGGTCGACCGGCCGGAGGCGCTGGCGGCCGACCCGCTCCTGGTCCGGCGCCTGCGCCGGCTGCGGACGGCGCGGCGTCGGACGCGCTCGCCGCAGATCCTGGGCAACGGGAATGACATGGATTAGATTTGCTCACCGTGGGCAGGCACGCGGCGTCAGGCAGTGACGGAGTGGCGCAGGGGCACGTGTCGCCGCCCGCCGGGCGGCGCCGCACCGACGCCCCGGACGGCTCCCTCCCCGGTGCCGGCCTGAGCGACCACCCCACTGCCCCCGGGCGCGATCGCCGCGGCCCCCGGCGCGACGTCGTGGCCGGTGCTCCCGGCGAGGCGGGGCACCAGGTCTCCCGCTCCCGGCTGCCGCTGCCGCCCGTGCCGGCCGCCGCGCGTGCCGCCGCCGGTCCCGCGCCGGTCACCCCCCGCGCCGCGGGCGTCCCGGGCCCGCAGACCAGCGCCGCCCCGTTCCGCGCGGTGCCCTCGCCCGCCCCGGCACCGGCCGCTTCTCCCGCGGGCCCGACGGCGCTGCTGGTCGACGACGAGCCGCTGGCCACCACGGGCCCGACCCGTGGGTCGGGCCGCAGCGCCCCCGTGCCGCGCGTCCCCCGCGTGCCCCGGCAGACCACCCCGTCCGGCGCGCCGTCGTCCTCCTACGGCGACTGGACCAAGCCCTCGCGCACCGACGACACCGGCCGCTCGCGGCTCGCGCCGGCGGTCCTCGAGTCGCCGGCCACGACGGCGATCCCCGAGCGGGACATCAGCGCGCGGCGGGCCGACGCCGCCTCCGACGACGACCTCGGCCACGACGGCCACGACGACGACGGCCACGACGACGACGGCTACGACCTCGACGCCGAGGTGGCGGCTCCCGCGCCGGGCGGGGCGGAGGTCAAGGGCGGCCGCGCCGCCTACCGCGCCGAGCGGCAGGCTGCCGACGCCGCGCGCCGCAAGGCGGCCAGGCGCAACGGCACCCCCGAGGTGCTCTTCGACGACGAGCCCGAGCGCAAGCCGCGCCGCGTGCTCAAGGGTCTGGTCGCCATGGCCGTCGTCGCCGGCGCGGTCCTCGGTGTCTACACGGTCACCGCGCCGGAGAAGGAGGAGGCCGCCGCGGCCGCGCCCGCTCCCGCCAGCGTCCCGACCGTCGCCGTCCCGACCGCCGCCCTCCCGCCGCTGCCGGAGAGCCCCGTGGTCGTCGAGCCGGCGATCACCACCCCGGTGCGGGTCCCGGTCACCGTCCTCAACGCCACGAGAATCACCGGCCTCGCCGCCAAGATCTCCGGCGCCGTCGTCGCCGGTGGCTGGGAGTCGCCCGGTGTCGGCGCCTACCCGGGCACCGACGTCTCGGCGACGACCGTGTACTTCACCGAGGGCGACGAGCAGCAGCGCCAGGCGGCGCTGCAGCTGATCGAGCAGTTCCCCGAGCTCGCCGGCCCCGCGCCGCGCTTCTTCGAGGTGGCCGACGTCCCGGCGCCGGGGCTGGTCATCGTCGCCACGGGCAACTGGCAGCCCTGACCCGGGCCGGGGCCGCTCCCCGGAACACCGGACGGCCCCCGGCCGTTGGGCCCGTCGTGCGTTCCCTCCGCGGGCTCGTGCGTCCCCGCCCGCGCCCCGGTGCGCGCGCCGCGGCCGCCGCCCTGCTCGCCCTCGCCCTGCCGGCCGGCCTGCTCGCGCTCGCGCCCCCGGCGGGCGCCGCCGAGGTGCGCACGGAGGAGGCCCGGGTGCCCTCGGGCTCCGGCGAGGACGCCGTCGAGCTCGACACCACCCTGTACCTGCCCGGCACCGACGAGCCCGCGCCGGCGGTGGTGCTCGCGCACGGCTTCGGCGGCAGCAAGCGCTCGGTCGCCGACGACGCGGCGGACCTGGCCGACCGCGGGTACGTCGTCCTCACCTACTCGGCCCGCGGCTTCGGGGAGAGCACCGGGCGGATCGGGCTCAACGACCCGCGCTACGAGATCGCCGATCTCTCCACGCTGCTCGACCTGCTGGCCGAGCGCGAGGAGGTCGAGCTCGACGCCGAGGGCGACCCGCGGGTGGGGGTGGCCGGCGGCTCGTACGGCGGGGCGCTCGCCCTGCTCGGCGCGGCCTACGACGAGCGGGTCGACGCCATCGCGCCGCAGATCACCTGGCACTCGCTGACCGCGTCGCTCTTCCCGTCCCAGACCGGCGACCTCGTCGCGGACACGGTCGCCGCGGTGCCGCAGACGGAGGCGGCCGGCGTCTACAAGCAGCTGTGGTCCGGGCTGTTCTTCGGGATCGGCTCGGCCTCGGGCGGCCTGCTGGACGCCCTCGGCGGCGGGGCCGGTGGGGCCGGCGGTGGCGCGCTGCCCGCCGGCCTGCCCGAGCGGCTGCTCGAGCAGGCCGCCGCGGACCCGGAGGCCGCCGAGCTGCTGCTCACCTGCGGCCGCTTCCGCCTCGAGGTGTGCGAGGCCTACCAGGCGGCCGCCTCCACCGGCACGCTGACGCCGGAGGTCGCCGCGGTGCTCGACCGCAGCAGCCCGGCCGGCGTCCTCGACCGGATCGACGTGCCGACGCTGCTGGTGCAGGGCACCCAGGACTCGCTGTTCGGGCTGGGCCAGGCCGACGCGAACGCGCGGGGGATCGCCGCGGACGGGACCCCGGTCAAGGTGGTCTGGTTCGCCGGCGGCCACGACGCCTCGTCGTCGGACGGGCAGGTGCAGGACCTGCGCGACCACGTCGCCGGCTGGTTCGACTGGCACCTGCGGGGGCAGGGCGAGGACCCCGGCACGGGGTTCGAGTTCCCCGCCCCCACCGGCCTGGGCACCACGGTCGGGCGGGTCCAGGGCGGCGGCCGGGCCGTCGCGGCCGAGGTCTACCCCGGGCTGGACGGCGCCGAGCCGGCCACCCGCCGGGCGGTGACCGTCTCCGGCCCCGTCCAGCCCGTCGTCACCCCCGCCGGTGGCACGCCCGCCGCGCTCACCACGCTGCCCGGGCTCGGGGCGCTGACCTCCGCGCTCGGCGGCAGCACCGCGGAGATCCCCGGCCAGTTCGCCGCGTTCGACAGCGCCCCGCTGGAGGCCCCGGTCGAGGTCGTCGGCGCCTCGACGATCGACCTCGCGGTGGCCTCGCCCAGCGGCAGCGCCACCCTCTTCGCCAAGCTCTACGACGTCGGCCCGGACGGCGCGACCACGCTGCCCGGCGGGCTGGTGGCGCCGCTCGCGCTCACCGGCGTCTCCACCGACCCGACCGCCCCGACGCGGGTCAGCGTCACGCTGCCGGGCATCGTGCACCGCTTCGAGACCGGGCACACCATGCGCGTGCTGGTCTCCTCCACCGACCAGGCCTTCGCGCTGCCGGCCGAGGCGGCGGTCTACTCGGTCGGGCTGGCCTCGGACACCGCCCCCAACGGCGTCTCCGCGGGTGAGGCGACGCTGGCCGCCCCCGAAGTGGAAGGCCGCAGCGAGGCCCCGACCGGCGCCTCCCGCTGGTGGGTGCTGCTGGCCGTCCTCGCCGGCCTCGGGCTGCTGGGCTGGCTGTCCGCCCGCTGGTGGGGCAGGCGCCGCGACCGGCGGATCTCGCAGGTGGAGCCCGACGGGGAGGACGTCCCCCTGCGCTTCACCGGCGTGACCAAGGCGTACAAGGACGGCTTCGTCGCCGTCCGCGACCTCTCCTTCGAGGTGCGGCGCGGCCAGGTGCTCGGCCTGCTCGGGCCCAACGGGGCCGGGAAGACGACGTCGTTGCGCATGCTCATGGGGTTGATCCGGCCCACCGACGGCCGGATCAGCATCTTCGGGCACGCCGCCGGCCCCGGTGCCCCGGTGCTGTCCCGGCTGGGCTCGTTCGTGGAGGGCACCGGCCTGCAACCGCACCTCTCCGGCCGGGACAACCTGACCCTCTACTGGGCCGCCACGGGCCGCCCGGCCGAGGACGCGCACATGGAGGAGGCGATCGAGGTCGCCGGCCTCGGCGCGGCGATCGACCGGCCGGTGCGCCGGTACAGCCAGGGCATGCGCCAGCGGGTCGCGATCGCCCAGGCGATGCTCGGCCTGCCCGACCTCCTGGTGCTCGACGAGCCGACCAACGGGCTCGACCCGCCGCAGATCCACGCCATGCGCGAGGTGCTGCGCAACTACGCCGCCACCGGCCGCACGGTCATCGTCTCCAGCCACCTGCTGAGCGAGATCGAGCAGACCTGCAGCCACGTCGTCGTGATGGCCAAGGGGCAGAAGATCGCCCAGGGCACCGTCGAGGAGATCGTCGGTGCCGGCGGTTCGGTGCTGGTCGGCCTGGCCGACGACGCCGACACCGACCGGGCGGTCGCCGTCCTGTCGGGCCTGCCCGGCGTGACCGCCGGCCGCACGGACGACGGCCTGGTGGCCGAGCTCGACGGCGTGCGGCGGGCCGACGTGCTGCAGGCGCTGGTCTCGGCGGGCGTCGCCGTGGAGCAGTTCACGCCGCGTCGCCGGCTGGAGGACGCCTTCCTGGCGCTGGTGGGGGAGTCATGACGACGGGCACCGAGCAGCACGTGCAGCCGACCGGGGCGGTCGCCGGGTACCGGCCGGAGCGGACCCTGCGGCTCCCGGTCGAGCTGCGCCGGCAGTTCAAGCGCCGGCGCACCCTGGGCGTCTTCGCGCTGATGGCCGCGCTGCCGCTGGTCCTGATCGCCGCCCTGCAGCTGGGGGCCGACGAGGAGGCCGCGGAGAACGCGCGGATCAACCTCGTCGACGTCGCGACGGCGAGCGGGCTGAACTTCACGTTGTTCGTGCTCTTCGCGACCACGGGCTTCTTCCTCGTCGTCGTCTACGCGCTCGTCTTCGGCGACACCGTCGCCAGCGAGGCGCAGTGGGGGTCGCTGCGGTACGCGCTGGCCACCCCGGTCCCGAGGGCGCGGCTGCTCCGGCAGAAGTGGCTCGCCGCGTTCGTGCAGGCGGTCGGCGCGCTGCTGACGCTCGCGGTGGTCTCGGTGGTGGCCGGGGGCATCGCGTTCGGCTTCGGCGACATCACCACACCGGTCGGCGTCGGCATCGACCAGGGCGAGGGCATGCTGCGGCTGGCCGGCATGCTGGGCTACCTGGCGGTGCACCTGCTCACCGTCGGCGCGCTGGCCTTCTGGTTCTCCACGATCACCGACGCGCCCCTGGCCGCCGTCGGTGGCGCCGTGTTCACCGTCGTCGTCTTCGCGATCCTCGACGAGGTGGAGCAGCTCGGCGCGATCCGCGACTGGTTCCCGCTCGCGGAGGCCTACGCGTGGACCGACCTGCTGCAGACGCCGGTGGACTCCGGGGACCTGTTCCGCGGGGTGGTGCAGGCGCTGGTCTACGCCGCCGTCTTCACCGCCCTGGGCTTCCGCCACTTCGCCCGCCGCGACGTCACGTCGTAGCTGCCGCCCCACCGGGCGACACCGTCCCTGCGCGCGGCCGGGCCGCGAGCCCCGGGCCGGCTGACGGCCCCTCCCCGCCGGGCGTCCTCCCCGCGGGAGTGGCGCTCTGCCCCGCCGGAGTGGGCAGAGCGCTGCTGGGGCCGGGTCACCCCTGGCTCCAGGCCCGGCGGCGGCCCGCTCACAGCGACGCGCGCACCGCCTGGGCCCAGCCCTCGCCCATGGCCCCGGCGGTCACCGAGGCGTTGGGGACGGCGGCCAGCGCCTCGGCCATGCCGTCGACGGCGGCCCCGTTCGCGGTGATCCACAGCCGGCCCACCGCCGGCGCCATGTCCAGGTCGCTGACGCTGTCCCCGATGGCCACGGCGTCGTCGGGGGAGAGCCCGCGGCGCTCCAGGTCCCAGGCGATCGCCGCGCCCTTGGAGATGCCGCGCGGCATCAGGTGGTAGACCCGCGGCGGGGCGGCCTCCTCGGCCAGCCCCATCCACGGTGCGGCGGGGATCGCGCCGTTGTCCTTGAGCGTCAGCCAGCCGGCCCCGCGCTCGGCCAGCCACGCGTCCACGGCGAGCGCGTCCACCCGGCCGCGGAGCAGCGCGTCGGTGGCGTGGGTGGCGTGCCACGGCGCGTGCCACTCCAGCCGCCCGGGGTGCGCGGCGACCAGGTCCTCGACGACGCCGAGCTCGGCCATGACGTCCATCGGGGTGCGCTCCCCGTACTCCTCGGGCAGCGCGCCCCGCAGCCGGTGGGTGTTCCGCCCGGAGCCCCAGCCGATGGTGGCGCCCAGCTCGGCGATGGCGCCGTCGGCGGCGAAGATCCGCGCGGCCTCGACCACCTGCTCGTAGGTGCGGCCGCTGACCAGCACCAACGCCGTCCCCGCCCGGTGCAGGTCCAGCAGCGCGCCGGCCGGCCCGTCGGTGAGGTCCCGTCCCGCCGTGTGCCAGAAGGAGCCCCGCGGGCCCACCATCGTGCCGTCGAGGTCGGTGTAGACGACGCGCGCGCTCACCGGCCCATCCTGTCCCGCCGCCGGGCGCGCGCCGCGACTGGGTAGAGTCCACCCCGTTCACTCATCCAGAGGGGCAGAGGGACACGGCCCGACGAAGCCCCGGCAACCGCCGCCTGCCGCGCTCCGCGCGACGGGCGGGAGGTGCCAATTCCGTCCCGCGCGGCTCGACGGCCCGCAGCGGGGAAGATGAGGAGGTAGTCGTCGCATGACCCTCACCGCTCCCGGATCGCTCCAGGCCGACTCCGCTGCCGGCGGCCCGGTGCCCCCCTGTCCCGCGCGCGGGCTGGTCTGCCGCAACTGCGGCGCCACGTTCGGGCTCATCGCCCAGCACGCCTGCGCCGAGTGCTTCGGCCCGCTGGAGGTCGACTACGACCCCGAGCTGATGAAGGCCGTCACCCGCGAGCAGATCGAGGCCGGCCCGCAGAACATCTGGCGGTACGTGGCCCTGCTGCCCGTGGGCCAGGACCCGGCCGACCGCGTCTCGCTCGACCCGGGGATGACCCCGCTGGTCCGCGCCGACCGCCTCGCCGCCGAGCTCGGCCTCACCGGCGGGCTCTGGGTCAAGGACGACTCGGCCAACCCCACCCACTCCTTCAAGGACCGCGTCGTCAGCCTCGCCGCGACCGCCGCCAAGGGCCTGGGCTACAAGAAGATCGCCGCCGCCTCCACCGGCAACCTGGCCAACTCCGTGGCCGCGCACGCCGCCCGCGTCGGCCTGCCCTCGTTCGTCTTCATCCCGAGCGACCTGGAGCCCGGCAAGGTCGTGCAGTCGGCGGTCTACGGGCAGACGCTGGTCGCCGTCGACGGCTCCTACGACGACGTCAACCGGCTGACCAGCGAGCTCGGCGAGACCGACGAGTTCGAGGACACCGCCTTCGTCAACCAGAACGTCCGGCCCTACTACGCCGAGGGCTCCAAGACGATGGGTTACGAGATCGCCGAGCAGCTGGGCTGGCGCATCCCGGCCCAGGTGGTCATCCCGATGGCCTCCGGCTCGCTGCTCACCAAGGTGGACAAGGCGTTCCGCGAGCTGGCGGCGGCCGGCATCGTCGAGGCCACCGAGTGGACGATCTTCGGCGCGCAGTCGGCCGGCTGCGACCCGATCGCCACCGCGTTCGACAACGGCTGGGACGTCGTCAAGCCGGTGAAGCCCACCGGGATCGCGAAGTCGCTCAACATCGGCAACCCCGCCGACGGCCCCTACGCGCTCGACGCGATCCGGCGCACCGGCGGCGCGGTCGCGCGGGTGGGCGACGACGAGATCGTCCAGGGCATCCGCGACCTGGCCCGCACCACCGGCATCTTCGCCGAGACCGCCGGCGGGGTGACCGTCGCGGTGCTCCGCACGCTGGTCGAGAGCGGGCGGCTCGACCCGGCGAAGGAGACCGTCGTCCTCAACACGGGGGAGGGGCTGAAGACCCTCGACCCGCTCGAGCCCGTCGTCGGCCCGACGCACCGGGTGGACCCCTCCCTCAGGTCGGTGCGGGCCGCCGGGCTCATCGGCTGAGGCCGCGGTCGCCCGATCCGGCAACACGATGGCGGGGAAGCTCTTGCGCCCGGCCGCCGCTGATGTACCTTCTCGCGCGGATCCAGTTCCATGTTCGTGATATGCGGGCGGAAGAGCTAGGCCCGGTCTCCCGATCCAGAGGGACCGTCCGCACGCACGAAACGTGGGAGCACACGTGGCACAGGGCACCGTGAAGTGGTTCAACGCCGAGAAGGGCTTCGGCTTCATCGCCGTCGACGGCGGCCAGGACGTCTTCGTCCACTACTCGGCCATCCAGATGGACGGGTACAAGAGCCTCGACGAGGGTCAGCGCGTCGAGTTCGAGGTCGTCCAGGGTGCCAAGGGCCCCCAGGCCGACGCCGTCCGTAGCGCCTGAGGACCACCCAGCAGCACCGATCGGAGGCCCGGTCCCCCCAGCGGGGGGCCGGGCCTCCGGCGTTCCTTGCACTCACCCGCCCCGAGTGCCAGACTCGGGCCTGGCACTCGTACCCTTTGAGTGCCAATCAGGTCGGTCGGTGAGGCACCGGCGCGCGGGCCGAAGGAGCGCCCGCACCGCTGGTGTCGTCCGTCGCGGGCGCCGCACCCGGCCGTGCAGCGATCAACGCATGGAGGACATCACCACATGGCCAAGATGATCGCCTTCGAGGAAGAGGCGCGCCGCGGCCTCGAGCGGGGCATGAACACCCTCGCCGACGCCGTCAAGGTGACCCTCGGCCCCAAGGGCCGCAACGTCGTCCTGGAGAAGAAGTGGGGCGCCCCCACGATCACCAACGACGGTGTGAGCATCGCCAAGGAGATCGAGCTCGAGGACCCGTGGGAGAAGATCGGGGCCGAGCTCGTCAAGGAGGTCGCGAAGAAGACCGACGACGTCGCGGGTGACGGCACCACCACCGCCACCGTGCTCGCCCAGGCTCTCGTGCGCGAGGGTCTGCGCAACGTCGCCGCCGGCGCCAACCCGATGGCCCTCAAGAAGGGCATCGAGAAGGCCGTCGCCTCGGTCAGCGAGTACCTGCTCTCCACGGCCAAGGACGTCGAGACCAAGGAGCAGATCGCCGCCACCGCGTCGATCTCCGCCGCCGACCCCGCCATCGGCGAGCTCATCGCCGAGGCGATGGACAAGGTCGGCAAGGAAGGCGTCATCACCGTCGAGGAGAGCAACACCTTCGGCCTCGAGCTCGAGCTCACCGAGGGCATGCGCTTCGACAAGGGCTACATCTCGCCCTACTTCGTCACCGACGCCGAGCGCATGGAGGCCGTCCTCGACGACCCGTACGTGCTCGTCGTCAACAGCAAGATCAGCTCGGTCAAGGACCTGCTCCCGCTGCTGGAGAAGGTCATGCAGTCGGGCAAGCCGCTGGCCATCATCGCCGAGGACGTCGAGGGCGAGGCCCTCGCGACCCTGGTCGTGAACAAGATCCGCGGCACCTTCAAGTCCGTCGCCGTCAAGGCGCCGGGCTTCGGTGACCGCCGCAAGGCCATGCTCGGCGACATCGCCATCCTCACCGGTGGCCAGGTCATCAGCGAGGAGGTCGGCCTCAAGCTCGACACCGCCGGCCTCGAGCTGCTGGGCCGCGCCCGCAAGGTCGTCGTCACCAAGGACGAGACGACGATCGTCGAGGGTGCCGGGGACACCGACCAGATCGCCGGCCGGGTCAACCAGATCCGCAGCGAGATCGAGCGGTCGGACTCCGACTACGACCGGGAGAAGCTGCAGGAGCGCCTGGCCAAGCTGGCCGGTGGCGTCGCCGTCATCAAGGCCGGCGCCGCGACCGAGGTCGAGCTCAAGGAGCGCAAGCACCGCATCGAGGACGCGGTGCGCAACGCCAAGGCCGCCGTCGAGGAGGGCATCGTCGCCGGTGGTGGCGTCGCCCTCGCGCAGGCCACGGCCGTCGCGTTCGACAAGCTCGAGCTCGAGGGCGACGAGGCGACCGGTGCCAACATCGTGCGCGTCGCGCTCGAGGCGCCGCTGAAGCAGATCGCCATCAACGCCGGCCTCGAGGGCGGCGTCGTGGCGGAGAAGGTCCGCAACTCGGAGACCGGCTGGGGCCTCAACGCCGCCACCGGCGAGTACGTGGACCTCGTCGCCGCCGGGATCATCGACCCCGCCAAGGTGACCCGCTCGGCGCTGCAGAACGCCGCCTCCATCGCGGCGCTCTTCCTCACCACCGAGGCCGTCATCGCCGACAAGCCGGAGAAGTCCGCTCCGGCCATGCCCGGTGGCGACGGCGGCATGGGCGGCATGGACTTCTGAGTCCGACCACCTAGCACCACCTCCGGCAGGGGCCGGTCCGCGCGAGCGGGCCGGCCCCTGTCGGCGTCTTCGGGGCGGCCGCCGCACGAGAGGCGCCAGATCGGTCGGCGCACGAGGCGTCGGAGCCCGATGTGCCGCAGCTCGTGGTCACCCCAGCACAAGGCCGGGGGCCCGCCACCGTGTGGTGACGGGCCCCCGGGATGTGCGACGGGTCAGCGCACCTCGACCGGGAAGGGGCCGGAGACCCCGCCCTCGCTCGACTTGACCCAGATCTCGGTCGGCGCGGTCGCCGGAGCCGGGTCGACGGTGATCGCCCAGGCGCCGACGGCCTCGGGGGCCTCGATCGGACCGACGACACCGGTCGGGTACCCGGCGATCGGGTTGAGCGCCGGCCCGGTGCCCGCGGTGTTGGTGCGGTGCACCGTGATCGTCGCGCCGGGCACGGTGCCCGACCCGTCGATCCGGAACTCGTCGCCGGTCCGGAACTGGGCCAGCCCGATCGCGATGTCGTCACCGACGACCCGGTGGTTCACCGGCGCCGACAAGGTGCTGTACGGCGTCGTCGTCCCGGTGCGGGACTGCACCCGGAACAGGTACCGCTGGCCGTCCGCGCTCTTGGCCAGGCCAGTGACGTCCGCCGTGGTGCCCGTGACGATGACGTCGTGCTCGGGCATCGGCGTGACCGTGAGTGCCGTCGTGGCCGTCGCATCGGTGCGCAGGAACACCCGCACCCGGTAGGACACCGCGTCCGGAACGGGGTTCCAGCCGAGGCTGACCCGGCCCTGCGGTGCGGCCGGGTCGGGACCCGCGCCGCTGGTGCTGGTGATGGCCAAGCCCGTGGGCGTGACCGCCTCGGCGACCGGGGCGGGCGACACGAGGCCGGAGGCGTGCGTGGCGTTGCCGGCGGCGTCGATCACCGCGATGGCGACGGCGGTGTTGTCGGCCGTGATCGGGATCGGCTGCTGGTACAGCACCGCCGTGGAGGACGGCACGTTGCCGCCTTCCTCCGTGGTGACCGCCGAACCGTCGACCGTGTAGTAGATCGTGCCCTCGTCCGCGGACAGGGTCAGGGTCCGGTTGGGCGCGATCACCGCGGTGGCCGGGTCGAGCACCGGGTCGGTGGTCAGCACGGGTGGGGTGGTGTCGGTCCCGCCGTCCGGGGGCGGCGGCGAGGTGGTGCCGGCGAGGGCGAAGGGAGCGCCCATCTCGGTGCCGACCATCGAGCGGACCTCGATGTCGTACAGCGCGCCGCCGGTGAGCCCGTCCAGGACGACCTGGGTGGCGTCAGCACCCACGCGGTAGCCCTCCTGCCGCTGGGTGGCCTGGTCGACGGCGGTCACGCTGTAGCCGGTGACCGCGTCGCCACCGAGGACCGGCGTCGCGGCGGCCCAGGTGACCGTGGCCGCGGTCCCGTCGGCGTTCCACACCGTGGAGTACTCGCTGACCGGGGGCTTCGCGCCGTCCGGTCCGGGCGGGCAGCCGGGGGCACCGCCGCTGGCCAGGCCGTACTCGGAGAGGGTCAGGCCCAGCTGCTGCTCGACCGTGGTGGCGTCGGCCATCCAGCTCAGCGCGACCGCCTGGCCCTCGAACACCAGCTGCTGGTCCGAGGCCGACATGTCGGCGAACGTCACGGAGAACTCGCCGTTCGCCGCGGTGCCGGAGACCGTGTAGCCGGTGGGGACCTCGTCGGGCACCTCGTTGGGGCTCCAGCCGATGGCCCGCTCGCCGATGGCGCCCTCGTCCCGCATGGTCGGGTTGACCACCTCGACGGCGAAGCGGTCGAGGCTGACCTCGGGGCCGTAGGTGCCGCTGATCGTCACGGAGTTGGCGTTGCCCTCGACCGGGTCGCTGGCGGTGATCTCGGTGATCTGCGCCGAGCTGACCGTCATGCCGTCGACCAGGGGGGACCCGCTGAAGGACACCGACACCTCGTCACCGGCCTGCAGGTCGGGCGTGACGTCGGTGAAGCAGCTCGCCGAGTCGTGGTTCCACTCCCGGAAGCCGGTGTTGTCGACCTCGCCGGTGGCGGTCCCGACGACCTGGCCGCCGCGCCGGACGGTGACGGTCGCGGTCTGGCCGGCCTGGGCGGTGTAGCCCTCGATCGCGATCATGTCCCGATCGGGGAAGACCTCGATGTTGCCCGGCCCGGTCGGCGGCGTGCCGGCGCTCGCCACACCGGCGAGGGTCGTCACGACCCCCGCGGCGGTGACGACGGCGAGGCCGCCCGCCAGCGCGGCGCGGCGGGCTCTGGTGGTGGGGGTGCGGAGCGCTCCGGCCGCGGAGGAGGACACCGGTCCGGTCCCTCCTCCGCGACCACGCTCGGTGGTCGGTCCTGTCCTGGTCATGGCTGTCTCCGCAGTGAGCAGTGGTCGCCTCGGTCGAGGGAACGTGCTCACGGTTGTGGAGCCGGGTGGCGCGAGGCAGCCGAGGGGTGGGGGCCGGGCACCCCCCAAAAGGGGAGGGCGGCGCCCGGCCCCCGCAGCCGACGTTCAGGCCCCGTCGCGCCGGGTAGCCGCTCCCCGTGGCGGTGATCATCGGGACCTCGGGGTGGCAGTACCGCGACTGGCGCGGCGCCTTCTACCCGCCCAAGCTGCCCCAGCGCCTCTGGCTGGAGCACTACGTCCAGCACTTCGCCACGGTCGAGAGCAACAACGCGTTCTACCGGCTGCCCGAGCGGGAGACGTTCGAGAAGTGGCGCGAGCGCACCCCGCCGGACTTCCGGTGGGCGGTCAAGGCCAGCCGCTTCCTCACCCACATCAAGCGGCTGCGCGAGCCCGAGGAGCCGGTCGCCCGCCTGATGGGCCGCGCCGAGGGGCTCGGGCCCAAGCTGGACACGGTCCTGCTGCAGCTGCCGCCCACGCTGAAGGCCGACCCGGAGCTGCTGCGCGACTGCCTGGCGCAGTTCCCGGCCGGCGCCCGGGTGGCGGTCGAGCCGCGGCACGAGTCCTGGTGGACCGACGAGGTGCGCGCCCTGCTGGAGCGCTACGGCGCGGCGCTGTGCTGGGCCGACCGCGACGAGCGCCCCGTGGCGCCGCTCTGGCGGACCACCGGCTGGGGCTACCTGCGGCTGCACCACGGGTTCGAGGGCTGGGGGTACCGCCCGCAGACCCTGCAGCTGTGGGCCGACCGGGTGGTGGCCGCCCACGGGGACGACGACGTCCTCGTCTACTTCAACAACGACCCCGGCTGCGCCGCGGTCATCGACGCGGTGCGTTTCGCCGAGGCGGTGCGCCGCGCCGGGGGGACGCCCACCCGCGTGCCCACGGCCGCCGAGGCGACGGGCCTGGCATGGGCACCGGTGGAGGTCCCCCCGGGCTGACCCGACCGGTCAGTTGCCGCCGCGCCCCTGCTTGCCCCGGCCCTGGTCGGCGGGCTGCGCGGTGCCGGCGCCGTCAGCCTGCTCGACCGGCTCCTCGACCGGGGTGGGGACGCCGCGGGTGGCCTTCGCCGCGTCGCGGGCGGCCTTCTCCGCCTCCCGGGCCGCGTCCCGTGCGGCCTTCTCCGTGTCGTGGGCCGCCTGGCGGGCCTGAGCCGTCGCCAGTGCTCCCTGGGCGTGCTCGTCGGCGTGCGCGATGGCGTTGTCCAGGCCGCGGAGCCCGGTCTCCTCCGCGCTGGTCTCGTCCTCGGTGGTCTCGTCCTCGGGCGCGCCGTCCTCGGTGGTCCCGTCCTCGGTGGTCCCGTCCTCGGGCGCGCCGTCCTCGGTGTCCCCGTCGTCGACGACCTCCGGGTCGGCGGTGTCCTCGGTCGCCTCCACGTCGACGTCCGTGGCGCCGTCGGTCGTGGCGTCGTCGTCCGAGCTCGGGAGCTCGAACGGCGTCACCGTCTCCACCGTGCCGGCGACGGCGTCCTGCACCGGCGTCGGCAGGACGCCGACGGCGCCGGCGCCGGTGACGCCGGCGGTGGCGATGCCGACGCCGGTCGCCACCTGGGCGACCGTGCTCGCGCCGGCGAACTTCGCCGCCAGCGCGGCCAGACCTTCGAGCAGTGCCATGGGTGTCGTCCCCTCGGGAGGATGGCCGTCGGTACGGCCGTTCCCGTTCCCCATCGGCAGGTGGCGGTGGCAGCTGCAGGCGAGCCACCCGGTCGGGGGACGGTCAGGCGCCCGCCGGGACCCGCTCGGCGAGGTGCTCGGCGAACGTGCGCGGCGCCCGGCCGAGCAGCGCGGCGAGCACGCGCGGGCTGCCGGTGAAGCCGTGCGCCCGGTACCAGTCGAACATGGTGGTGCGGCAGCGGCCGGCGTAGGTCCCGTCGTCCTCGGCGTGGACGTCGACCGCGGTGACCGGCCGGCCGGCCCGCTCGCCGAGCAGCGCGGCGACGTCCGGGGCGGTGAGCGCCTCGGGGCCCACTGCCTCGAAGGTGCCGCTGTCCAGCCCGTCCTCGGTGAGCAGCACGGCCGCCGCCTCGGCGACGTCGCGGAGGTCGACGAAGGACTGCGCCCGCTCCAGGCCCCACGGGCTGCGCAGCTCTCCGCTGTCGACCGCCCCGGGCAGCTGCCCGTCGAGGTTGTCGGCGTACGCGCAGGGCTGCAGCACCCGCCACCGCGCCCCGGTGCCCGCGACGGCCTCGTCGAGCGCCTCCTCGACGAGGTCCTTGGCGGCGTGGTGCGGCATCGCGCGGGCCTGCGGGCGCAGCACCGAGTGGTAGACGAGCCGGGGCACCCCTGCGCGGGCGGCCGCGGTGAGCACGGCGGGGGCCCCGGCGGCCTCGCCCGGGTCGAAGTTCGGCCAGATCAGGTACAGGGCGTCCGCACCGGCCAGCGCGTCCGACAGGTCGCCGGTGAGGTCACCCACGACCACCTCGGCGCCGAGCGCGTCCAGCTCCGGCCGCGGCTTCCGCGACGGCACGACGGCGCGCACCTGCTCGCCGCGCGCCAGCAGGGCCCGGACGGCGGCGGTGCCGGTGGACCCGCCGGCCGCGGTCACCACGATCACAGGACGTCGACCGCCTCGGCGTGCCGCACCCCGAGCTGGTCGGCGGCCTGCCCGAGCACGTCCTGCACCACCAGCGTGTCGGCCAGCGGCATCGCAGGGCTCTCGGTGCGGCCGGCGCGCAGGCACCCGGTCACCTCGGCCAGCTCGTGCGCGTACCCGGCGCCGGTCTGCGGGCGGGTGATCTCCTCGGGCTCGGCGCCGTCGCGGTGCAGCACGATCGTCTGCGGGTGGTGGAAGCGGGGGACGACGTCGATCCAGCCCGTCGTCCCCACCACGCGGGCCGTCCCGGGCAGGGCGTACTTCAGCGAGGTGGTGAGCGCGGCGTTGCGGCCGTCCTCCCAGCCCAGCAGGATCGCCGCCTCCGCGTCGGCTCCTGACGGGAACAGCGAGCCGGTGGCGACCACGCGGTCGGGCGTGCCCAGCAGCATCTGGGCGAAGGAGACGACGTAGACCCCCAGGTCGAGCAGGGCTCCGCCGCCGAGCTCCAGCGCGAACAGCCGGTCGACCGGGTCGTACTCGCGGGAGACGCCGAGGTCGGCCTGCACCGAGCGCACCTCGCCGATCGCGCCGTCGGCCACGAGCTCGTTCAGCCTGGCGACGGCCGGCTGGAACCGGGTCCACATCGCCTCCATGACGAAGGTGCCGCTCTCCCGGGCGAGGTCGACCACCTCGGCGGCCCCGGCGGTGGTGGCGGTGAACGCCTTCTCCACCAGCAGCGCCTTGCCCGCGCGCAGCGCGGCCAGCGCGAACTGGTGGTGGTGCGGGTGCGGGGTGGCGACGTAGAGGACGTCGACGTCGGGGTCGGCCAGGATCTCGCCGTAGGAGCCGTAGGCCCGCTCCAGGCCGTGCCGCGCGGCGAACCCGTCGGCGCGCTCCTGCGACCGGGAGGCGACGGCGACCGCGCGGGCGCCGTCGACGACCGCGAAGTCCTCCACCACCTTCTCCGCGATGCGGCCCGGCCCGACGATTCCCCAGCGGATCTCTGCACTCACCGGGCAGACGCTAGTCGCGGCCCGGCACACTGCTCGCCGTGGCGGTGCTGATCGACTCCCCGGTGTGGCCGTGGCGGGGGCGGATGTGGTCGCACCTGGTCAGCGACGTCTCCTACGAGGAGCTGCACGCCTTCGTCGCCGTGGAGCTGGGCATCCCGCGCCGGGCGTTCCAGGGCGACCACTACGACGTCCCCGCGGACCTCTACGAGGTCGCGGTCGCCGCGGGGGCGCTGCCGGTGGGTTCCCGGGAGCTGCTGCAGCGGCTGCTCGCGGCGGGGCTCAGGCTCCGGAAGCCTCGCCGGCCCGCTGCCTCAGCAGGGTGATCTCCGCGGTCAGGTTCGCGCGCGCCGGCTGCTCCCACTCCGCGGCCGCGGGCAGCCGGTAGAGGCGGGGCAGCTCGAGCAGCCGCTCCAGGACCGCGATCCGCCCGGCGGTGAAGTCCTCGTCGGAGAGGTGCCCGTACTCCGCGCGCACCGCGGAGGCGTAGCCCGCGTACGCGGCCGGGGGCGCGGCGAGGACGGCGAGGTCGGCGTCGCACAGCGCCGCACCGTTCACGTCGCCCGGCTCGGGGTCGTGCGCGGCGGTGAGCAGCACCAGGCGGGCGACCTCCTCCACCCGCTCCTCCGGCACGAGGCCACGCAGCCCGGCCCGGGCGCGGTCGGCGCTGACCTGCTCGTTGTCGGCGCGCAGCGGGTCGTAGACGACGTCGTGGTACCAGGCGGCCAGGGCGACGGCGGCCGGGTCCGGCGCGTCGGCGGAGAGCCGCTCGACCAGCCCGAGCACGGCCGCCAGGTGCGCGAGGTCGTGGTAGCGGCGGTGCGGCTCGCTCCAGGCGGCGACGACGGCGGCCCACTCGGTGCGCGAGATGGGGGAGTCCCCGGCCAGCGCGGCCCAGGCCTCGAACCCGACCGGGCCGCTCACCGGACCCCGCAGGTGCGCAGGGCGAGCAGCGCGAACGCCCGGGCAGCGGTGACCAGCTCGGCGACCGGCACCTGCTCCTGCGGGCCGTGCGCCAGGTGGAGGTCACCCGGCCCGTAGTGCAGCGTCGGGACGCCCCTGGCGGCGTAGAGCCGCAGGTCGGTGCCCGCGGGCAGGGCGCGTTCGACCGGTGGCGGCCCGCCGGCGTCGACGACCGCGGCCCGCACGGCGGGCAGCAGCGGGTGCCCGGCCGGCAGCTGACCGCTGGCGAACGCGCCGCCGACCCACGTCAGCCGCACCGGGTGCCCGGCCAGCCACGGGTGCGCCGCCGAGACCTCCGCCAGCCGGGTCTCCAGTGCCGCGCGCGCCGCCTCCACCGGCTCGCCGATGCGCACCCCGTACCGCCCCTCGGCCACCAGCCGGTCGGGCACCGAGCTCGCCCAGTCGCCGGCCCGGACCCGGCCGATGGAGATGCCGTACGGGAAGCGGGCGTCGCCGAAGCGCGGGTCGGCGTCGCGCTGCCGCTCCGCCTCCAGCTCCCGCAGCGCGGCGTGCACGTGCGCGAACAGCTCGACGGCGCTCACCCCGCGGTCGCGCATGGCGGCGTGCGCGGCGTGGCCGGTGACCTCCAGCCGGAAGGTGAGCGCGCCGGCGTGCGCGGTCACCACGGCCTGCGCCGTCGGCTCCGGGATCACGCACAGCTCGCCGGTGTGGCCACGGCGCAGGGTGGCCCAGGCGCCCAGGCCGCCGTCCTCCTCGCCGACGACGCCGTGCACGGCCAGCGGCCGGGCCAGCCGCACCCCCGCCGTCCGCAGGGCGTGCACGGCGGCGAGCGTGGCGACGACGCCGGCCTTCATGTCGCAGGCCCCGCGCCCGTGCACCGCGCCGTCGGCGAACCGGGGGACGAAGGGGTCGCCGGCCCACAGGCCCGGGTCGCCGGCCGGGACGACGTCGGTGTGCCCGGAGAGCACCAGCGCCGGGGTGCCCTCGCCGCCGGTGGTGCCGACCACGCCCCACGCCTCGGTGCGCACGACCTCCTGGCCGGGGGCGTCGGCGGCGGTCGCCGCCTCCGCGAGGTCGACCGGCCAGCAGTCGACGTCGCAGCCCAGCTCGTCCAGCCAGCCCGCGAGCAGGTGCTGCACCTCGCTCTCGGCCGCCGAGCCGCCCACCGACGGGACGGCGATCATCGCCGCGAGCCGGTCCACCGCCCACTGCTCGTCGACGGCGGAGAGGACGCGGGCCTCCACGTCGGTCAGCTCGGCCACGGTTCGGAGTCTGGCACGCCGGCCGCGCGGCCCCGCGGGGCAGCGGCGCTAGGTTCACCGCCGTGACGCAGCCCCCGCCGCCCGGTTGGTACCCCGATCCCGCCGGCGGCCCCGGCACCCGGTGGTGGGACGGCCAGGGCTGGAGCGAGCACGTGCAGCAGCCCGCGGCGCCGCCGCCGGCGGCCGGGCCGTCGCTGTACGACCAGCCGGTCCTCCTGGTGAACCAGAGGACCAAGCTCGTCGAGCTCACCAACGAGTACGCCGTCCTCGACGGGAACGGGCAGCAGATCGGTGCCGTCGTCCAGGTCGGGCAGAGCGGGCTCCGCAAGGCCGTCCGCTTCGTCTCGAACCTCGACCAGTTCCTGACCCACCGGCTGGAGGTGCGCGACGCCCGCGGGCCGGTGCTGGTGCTCACCCGGCCGGCGAAGCTGGTGAGGTCGCGGGTGGTGGTCGAGCGACCCGACGGGGCGCCGGTCGGCGAGATCGTGCAGGCCAACGTGTTCGGGAGGATCCGCTTCGACCTGGTGGCCGACGGGGCGCTGGTCGGGGCGATCCAGGCGGAGAACTGGCGGGCGTGGGACTTCGCCATCACCGACGCCGCCGGTGTCGAGATCGCCCGGATCACCAAGAAGTGGGAGGGCCTGGCCCGCACCATGTTCACCACGGCCGACCGCTACGTCGTCCTGGTGCACTACCGCCTGCCCGAGCCGCTGGCGAGCATGGTCATCGCCGCGGCGCTGACCGTCGACACGGCCCTCAAGCAGGACGAGCGCGGGTTCAACTGACCCGTGACGCTCCGCGTCGCACCGCGGCCAGGTGCCGTCCCCACCGGCGCTGAGCCCGTGTCCACGGCCACGTCCCGCGACATGACGCCGGTACGTCCGGCGCGTACGGTGGGACGAGTCCGGGCCGGGTGCATCGTGCCCCCGGGTGCCATTTGGTTACGCCTTCACGGACTACCGCCCCGACCTCGGTCGGGGGGCCTGGAGCCGTGTTGTGCTTATCGCCGCGAGGCGGCCGTCATCCGGTCCGGACCTGAACCGACGAGAGCCCCCGCCCTGCCCGGGCGGGGCTCTCGTCGTCCGCGCGTCGCTCAGTAGGTCTCCTCCGTGGTGCTCCGGCGGGCCGGTGCACCACCCGGGTCGCCGTAGGCGTCGGTCCGGGTCACCCGGCGCTGGCGCGGCCCCCAGACGGCGAGCTCGAGGACGATCCCGAGCGCTCCGACGATCATCAGGATCCAGCCCACGACCTGCAGGTCGACGCCGCTGACGTCCACGCGCAGGGCGAAGGTGAGGATCGCGCCGAGGGCGAGCAGCACGATGGCGGTTCCGAGTCGCATGACGAACTCCTCCGGTGGCGGCCGGCGGGGCGCCGGCTCGCGAGGGCAGCGGTTCCCGCGAGCCGGCCGGTCAACCGCGTCCCGGCCCCGGTGTCACCCTGACGGGTGGCGGCTGAGGGCCCCTTAGGTGTGCGTCCCCACCGCGGACGGCGTGACCGCCCGATGCCCGGCCCCCGGCCTCAGCACGACCGTTCCTCGTGTCACCACCGACGAGAGAGGGACGACGATGACCTACCCCAACCCCGGCCTCGAGGCCGAGCTCGCCTACCGCCGCGAGGTCCTCCAGGGGATCGGCCGCACCACCGGCACCCGGCGGGGTTCCTGGCTCCGCCGGCACCGGCGTTCGCGCTGAGCGCACCCCGGCCGGGTGGGACCGGCCGCGATCGGTCACCCCCGCGTGCCACGATCCCAGCCGTGTCACGCTGGGACGACGCCCCGCTGGTGGGCCGGGCCGAGGAGCTCGCCCGCCTGCTCGCGCAGGTGGAGCGGGCCGCCGCCGGCCGGGCGTGCGCGACGCTGCTGGCCGGCGACGCCGGCGTCGGCAAGACCCGCCTGCTCGACGAGCTGGGCCGGGAGGCGGCCGCGCGCGGGCTGCGGGTGCTCACCGGGCACTGCGTGGACCTCGGCGACGTCGGGTTGCCCTACCTGCCCTTCGTCGACCTCCTCCGCCCGCTCGCCGCCGACCCCGAGCTGGTGCCGGCGGCCCGGGCGAACCCGGTCCTGACCGGCTTCCTCGCCGGCCACCCGGGCGCGGTCGTCCCCGTGCCGCCGCCGGGCGAGGGACTGGACCTCGGCCGCCCGCTGCCGCACCGGGCCGCGCCGCAGCCGGTCGACGACGGGCGGCTGCAGCTGTTCGAGTCGGTCGCCGCGCTGCTGTGCGAGCTCGCCGCCGCAGGCCCGCTGCTCGTCGTCCTCGAGGACGTGCACTGGGCCGACCGGTCCAGCCGCGACCTGCTGCGCTACCTGCTGGCCCGGCTGGTCGACGAGCCGGTCGCCGTCGTCGCCTCCTACCGCGCCGACGACCTGCACCGCCGGCACCCGCTGCGCCCGCTGCTGGCCGAGCTGGTGCGGCTGCCGGGCGTCGAGCGCCTCGACCTCGCGCCGCTGCCCGACGCGGCCGTCGGCGACCTGGTCCGCGGGCTGGCGAGCGCCGACCTCCCGCAGAGCGCCGTGGAGGACGTCGTCGCCCGCGCCGAGGGCAACGCCTTCTACGCCGAGGAGCTGCTGGCCGCCGGGCTGCAGGGCGAGGCGCTACCGCTCGCGCTGGCCGACGTCCTGCTGGCGCGGGTGGAGCAGCGGTCCCCGGCCGCCCAGCGGGTGCTGCGGGTGGCCGCGGTGGCGGGGCGGCGGGTGCGCCACGAGCTGGTCGCCGCCATCGGTGAGCTGGCGCCCGACGAGCTGGAGCGGGCGCTCGCCGAGGTGGTGCACCACCACCTCCTCGTCGTCTCCGACGACGGCCGCTACCGCTTCCGGCACGCGCTGCTGCGGGAGGCCGTGCTGACCGACCTGCTGCCCGGCGAGCGGGTGCGGCTGCACGCGGCGATCGCCGGCTACCTGGCCGCGCACGCCGACGCCGGCACCGCCGCCGAGCGGGCGCACCACGCGCGGGAGAGCAACGACCTGCCGGGCGCGTTCAGCGCCTCGCTGGAGGCGGCGTCCGACGCGTGCGCCGTCGGCGCGCCCGCCGAGCAGCTGCAGCACCTCGAGGCAGCGCTCGCACTGTGGCCGGCGGTGCCCGACGCGGCCGGGCGGGCCGGCCGCGACCAGGTGGCGTTGCTGGTGGAGACGGCCGCCGCGGCCCGCACGTCGGGCGAGCTGCACCGCGCCGCGGGGCTGCTGCGCGCCGCGCTGGAGCTGGTGGGGCCCGACGGCGACCCGGGGACCCGGGCGCGGCTGCACTACACGCTCGCCCAGGCCCTGGTGCGTATCGAGGACCACACCGGCGGCTACCGGGAGAGCAGCGCGGCGATGGCGCTGGTCCCGGCCGAGCCGCCGTCGGAGCTGCGCACGTGGGCGGCGGCCACGCACGCGCGCATGTGCTTCAGCCTCAACCTCCTCGCCGAGGGCGACGCGGCCGCGGAGGAGGCGCTCGCGGCGGCCGACGTCCTCGGCCTGGACGCCGCCTGGTCGGACACCGCCGTCTCGCAGGTGCGGTCCCGGCCGGCCGCGGACGTGGAGGGGGTGCGGCGTCGGCTGGGCGAGGCGTTGGAGCGGGGGCGGCGCTCGGGCGACGTCGACGTCGAGATGCGGGCCTGGTTCAACCTCGCCGTCGACCGGTTCGAGGCCGGGGACGTGCCGGGCGCGGTGGCCCTCACCGGGGAGGCGACCGAGCGGGCCCGGGCGCTGGGCGTCGAGTGGGCCACCTACCCGGCCGGGCTGCGGCACCTGCGGGTGACGGCGCTGTACACGGTGGGGGAGTGGGACGCGAGCCTGGCCGAGGCCGACGCGCTGGCGCGGGTGCCCGAGATGGCGGCGCACGTGCGCGCCGCCGCGCTGCTCGTGCTGGTCGGCCGGGGTGACCCGGCGGCACGGGACCGGCTGGCCTGGGCGCGGTCGCTGGTCGAGCGGGTCAACGCCCACTACCTGCTCTCGCTGGTCACCGGCGCGGCGGAGATCGACCTGGCCGCCTGGGCGGGCGACGCGGCGCGGGCGGTGGACGTCGCGATCGCGACCAGCGCCCGGCTGCGCGAGGTGTGGCGGTTCGACCACCTGGGCGTGCTGCGGCTGGTCGCCACGGCGCTGGGCGCGGTTGCCGATGCCGCGGCCGCCGCCCGGCTGGTGGGGGACCGCGTGACGGCGGACGGGTGGGTGCACCGCGGCGAGGAGCTCGTGGAGATCGCCCGGTCGGCCGTCGAGGTGTTCGAGCGGTCGGTCGGCGGGATGGGTGTCGAGGGCCTCGCGTGGCGGGCGCGGGTCGATGCCGAGCACGCCCGCCTGGCCGGGAAGGCCGCGCCCGAGCTGTGGCAGGCCGCCGCCGAGGCGTTCGGCTACGGCCACGTCTACGAGCAGGCGCGGTCGCGGCGGCGGCTGGCCGAGGCGCTGCTGGCCACCGACGACCGGGCCGGCGCCGCGGTGGAGGCCCGCGCGGCGCACGAGGTCGCCGTCCGGCTGGGTGCCACGCCGCTGCGCGAGGCGGTCGAGGCGCTGGTCCGCCGGGGCCGGCTCGACGTCGACCTGCCCGGGGTGCGGTTGGTCGACCCGGCCGCGGTGCTGACCCCGCGGGAGCAGTCGGTGCTGGCGCTGCTGGCGAAGGGCCGCACCAACCGGCAGATCGGCGCGGAGCTCTACATCAGCGAGAAGACCGCCAGCGTGCACGTCAGCAACATCCTGGCGAAGCTGGGCGCGAACGGCCGCACCGAGGCCGTGGCCATCGCCGCCCAGCGCGGGCTCTTGCCGGTGCCCTGACCGATCGCGGCGAGCGGACCTCGGAGGGGCGCGGGCGCGACGCAGCGGCTTCGCGGCACAGCGGACGCCACCTGGCTGCGGTGCGCGCGGTGTCACCGGGCGTGCCCCCCCATCGCGCCCCCCTGCCCGGCGGCTCGGCCGTCAGCGCTGGCTGTCGAGGAAGCCGCGAACGATCTCGTTGAAGAGGTGCGGTGCCTCGAGGTTGCTGACGTGTCCGCAATCGGGGATGACCGCCAGGCGAGCTCCAGGGATCCGGCGCTCGAACTCGCGTGCCACCGACAGCGGCGACCGCGCATCGAGGGCGCCCCAGATCAACTGGGTGGGCACCTGGACGGTCGGCAGGACGTCGGTGAGATCGGCCGTGCCATAGCGGTGAGGGCGATCAACATGCTGCGGCGTCTGACGTCCGCCGCCATCGCGTTCAGGAGCGGCACGAAAGGCGGGGGTGGATCACCCGCGAAGAGCCCGGGCAGGGTCGGATCGAATGCCTCGGCCGGCTCGGTCAGCGCGGCGCGCACGAGGGCCAACCTGGCGTCGGCCTCCTCGGCGCCCAGCGAACCCCGCCACCCGGCGTATCCGTCAGCCAGCACCATGCTCCGGATCACCGCGGGGTGCCGTCGGTACAGCTCGAGGATCACGGTCGTGCCCCATGAGAGGCCGACGAGCGAGGTGGGCGAGACCCCGAGCGCGCGGATCATCCCCGCGAGGCAGTCGGCGTAGTCGGAGAGGCCGAACTGGTCCGGCATGTCCTCGGATCGCCCGGCGCCGGGTTCGTCCCAGGCGATCACCGTGAACTCGCGGGAGAGCGCGTCGAGCTGCGGTGTCCAGGCGCGACCGTCCTCGGCGCCGCCGTGGACGAACACCACGGCTGGCCCGTGGCCGGTACGGCGGTATGCCAGGCGGAGGCCGTGCACCTCTACCGTCTCCATCGGGAGACGGTACTCCCGGTGTGCCTCCGGCCCGAAGCGCCGGCGGACCCGAGCGGTGGCCCTTGAGCGGTGACCGCAGATCAGGAGGCCCGTCGGGCAGCTACCGCCCACACCTCGGTCAGAGCATCGTGCGGAGGCGCTCCCGGCGGGCTCGGAGGACATCCACCGACGCGGACGCCGACGGGGGGCCGGGGACCTGCTGGCGCAGCTGCGTGTGCACCACGGCCTGCGGCTGCGAGGTGCGCGCCGCCACGCGGTTGACCAGCTTGTTGATCTCCCGGCGCAGCTCCGCCGCATCGCGCCAGGAGCGGCCGGCGTCGTCCTCGTCGGGGTGGTCCTCGACGACCATGAAGTCGTCGGCGTCGTCCCGGTGGCTCTGCGCGATGCGCAGCCGCAGCTCCTCGTCCCGCTTGGCCAGCAGCGACGCCGTCTGCTCGGGGGTGAGCAGGCCCGGGATGCCGAGGAAGTCCTCCTCCTCGGGTGCGACGACGGTCGCCGCGCGGCCCTCGCCGGTGTGCGCCGTCCCCCCGTGGAGGACGTGCGCGAAGCGGGCGTCGGCCTCCAGGGCCTCCCACTGCTTCATGCCGTCGGGGTCCTTCTCCTTGGGCGGCAGCGGCTCGAGGTCGAGCTCGTCGCCCTGGACCGTCTTCGGCGGCGGCATGACGTGGTTGCGCTGCTCCTCCATGGAGGCGGCCAGCGTCAGCAGCGGGCGCACCGCGGGGAGGAACACCGTCGCCGACTCGTGCGGGGAGCGGGACCGGACGACGCGGCCGACCGCCTGCGCGAAGAACAGCGGCGTCCGGTAGGAGGTCATCCACGCGAGGACGGCGGCGCGCGGCACGTCGACGCCCTCGGAGATCATGCGGACGCAGACGGCGATGCGGGCCGAGCCGGTCGCGAACCGCTCGATCTTCTTCGACGCCTTCGGGTCGTCCGAGAGGATCAGCTCCGGCGCCTTGCCGGTCACCCGCCGCACGATCTTCGCGTAGTCGCGGGCGTCGTCCTGGTCGCTGGCGAGGATCAGGCCGGCCGCGTCCGGCATGCCGCCCTCCTCGCGCAGGTGGGTGATCCGGTCGTCCATCGCGGCGATGACGTGCGGCACCCACTGGCCCCTGGGGTCCAGCGCGGTGCGCCAGGCCTGCATCTCCACCGACTTGGTGCCGGCCTCGCTCAGCGACGCGGCGACGACCTCCCCGGCGGAGTTCCGCCAGCGCGAGGTGCCGGTGTAGGCGGCGAAGACGACCGGGCGGACGACGTTGTCGGCCAGCGCCTCCTTGTAGCCGTAGGTGTAGTCGGCGCGGCTGACCAGGCCGCCGGCCTCGCCCTCGAAGGTGTCCTCCTCGTACCGGACGAAGGGGATGCGCTCGTCGGGCTTGGTGCGGAACGGCGTCCCGGTGAGGCACAGCCGGCGCGCGGCCATGCCGTAGGCCTCCTCGACCGCCTCGCCCCAGGAGAGGCCGTCGCCGGCGTGGTGCACCTCGTCGAGGATCACCAGCGACTTCACGGCGGTGGCGCGGGCGGCGTGCAGCATCGGCTTGCCGGCCACCTGGGCGTAGGTGGTCACGTACCCCTGGGTGCCGGCGCGCACCGGGCCGACGGCGTTGGTGAGGTTCGGGTCGAGGACGATGCCCATCGCATCGGCGGCTTCGGCCCACTGCAGCCGCAGGTGGTCGGTGGGGGCGACGACGACCACGCGGGCGACCTCCCGCCGCGAGAGCAACCGGGCGGCCAGCGTCAGGGCGAACGTCGTCTTCCCGGCGCCCGGCGTAGCGGTGACGAGGAAGTCCTTGGGGGCGGCCTCCTCGTACTGCGCGAGGGCGGCCTGCTGCCATGCCCGGAGCGGTCGGCTGGTCGTCTGCGGGGCCCGGGCCGCCGCTGCTGCTGCAGTCGCCATGTCGGGGCCCATTCTGATCGGCGGCCGGGCAACACGCCCAACGGGCCCCTCCGGCGCGCCCCCGCCGTCGCCACGTATGGCGGCCTCCCGGCGAGCCGTTGACCAGCGCTTTCGTGGACCGCGGTCCGGCTGCTGTGGTGACTGTCATGGCCCGAACGGACCGGCTCGTCACTCCCGCGGGCCCCGGTGTCCCCAGGCGCCCCCGGCCGCATCGTGAGGGCTTGACAGCCGCCGCCGGTGCCCCCGCTCCGCTGGCTGACCGCGCCGGACCAGGTGAGCCCGTCCCTGCGGGCGGACCTGGTCAGCTGCTGGCGGGACGTGGTCAACGGCGGGGGAGCGGTCGGCTTCGCCCGGCAGGTCCCGGTGGACGACGACGTCGTCGCGCCGGTGGTCGACCGCCTGGGCTCCGGGCTCGACCCGCGGCTGCGCAGGCTCCTCGTCGCGCTCAGCGACGGCGGGGTGGCCGGCTGGCTGGTCCTCACGGGCAACGCCGACCCGGTCGCCGCGCACTGGGCCCGGGTGACGCACGTCCAGACGTCGCCGGCCGCCCGGGGGTCGGGGGTCGGTGGCGCGCTGATGGGCGAGGTGGCCCGTGCGGCACGGGACGACCTCGGTCTGGACGCGCTGCGGCTCGAGGTGCGGGGCGGGATGGGCCTGGAGTCGTTCTACGGCCGTCACGGGTGGACCGTGACCGGGTGCTGGCCCGGTGCGCTCCAGATCGGCGTGGACGACCGCCGGGACGAGGTGCTGATGGGGCTGGACCTGCGGGCTCGCTGACGCCGGAACTGTCAGAGGTCAAACGTATGTTCGATCCATGGTGGATGAGGAGCGGGCAGGGGTCACGGAGCCAGTGGCGCCGGCGGCCGGGTGGGCCACCGGCCCGCTGGCGGTGGTCCAGGCCGCCGACCGCCAGATCGCCCGTCAGACCGCGCTGCGCGCGCGGGCGATCGCCGAGTTCGCCGCGACCCGGCCCTCCTCAGCTGACCGCCAGCCCGGCGAACCGGGCGCCATGAGCGCCGACCGCCGGGCGTCGCGTGCGGAGGTGCTGTCCGGCGTCAGCGAGTGGGCGACGCAGGAGCTCGTCCTCGGCCTGTCCCGCACCTCGCAGGCGGCCGAGGCGCTGCTCACCCGGTCCCTCACGCTGGTGCACCGGTTGCCGCGGACGCTGGACGCGCTCGAGGCAGGGCTGCTGCACGAGGGGCACCTGTGGCCGATGCTCGGCACCGTCGCGCCGATCGCCGACGCCAAGATCCGCGCCGAGGTGGAGGCCGAGCTGCTCGCCTGGGCGGCCGGGCGGGTCACCACCCCCGCCCAGCTGGGCGACAAGGCCCGCCGGGTGGTGCTCCGCCGGGATGCCCGGGACGCCGCCGGCCGGCTGACCCGCGCGCTCCGCGAGCGCGGGATCTCGGTCCGGCCAGGCACCACCGACGGGACGGCGGTGCTCAGCGCGCTGCTCTCCGTGCCGGAGGCCCAGGCGCTCCTCGACGCGCTCGGCCGCTATGCCGACGCCCTGGAGACCACGCCCGACGACCAGCGCACCCGCGGTCAGAAGATGGCCGACTGCCTGCTCGACCTGGTGCTGCGGCCGGGCGAGAACGGCCTGCCGCCCGTGCAGGCCCAGCTCGCCCTGGTGGCGGGCGTGCGCACCCTGCTCGGTGGCGACCAGCCGGGGGAGGTCAACGGCCAGGTGGTGCCGGCCGAGATGGTGCGGGCCCTGGCTCGCGCATTCGGCCTCGTCCCCGACGTCCCGGCTCCGGAGGTGGCCGTTCCGCCGGAACCTTCTCCCGCCGCGCCGGAACCTTCCCCCGCCGCGGACGCAGACACCGCTGCGGATGCGACCACTCCCTCGGAAAGCGATCCGGTTCCCGCTGCGGGCACGACCGGTGGCCCCACCGTGGCGCCCGCCGGGGGCAACGCCCCTGATGCCGAGCCGACGGTGTCCCCAGGCGCGCGTGCTGCGGACTGGTACCCGAGCGAGGAGGAGCAGCTCGCCGACTGGTGGGCGGCCACCGAGGCCCTCGTCCTGCAGGAGTGGGGCGGCGAGGAGGACCCGCCGCCGGAGGTCCAGGTAAGGTTCTTGGCGGAGTCGGCGCGCTGGAACGCGATGCCGGCTGAGATCGATCTGCTCCCGTGGGTGGAGCCGGCCTGGTGTGCCGACGACGGCCCGTGGACGGAGCCTGGTCCCGAACCCGAACCCTGGCTCGAACCGGAACCCGGACCATCCCCCGAGCTCGAGGACGCCCATGCGGGCGGGCGTCCGCCCGCTCCCGCTTCCGGGCGTGCGCTCGCCGACGCCCCCGCGCCCGAGCCCGGCTCGTGGGCGGCGGCCGACCGCGCGATCGAGGCCGCAGGAGCGGTCCTGCTCGACCTGGAGCGGGCGGTGGGGAAGGCGCGCCGCGCCGTGGACGCCGCCGAGGTGGCCGACTCGACCGACGAGGCGGCCTGGCGGGACAGCTCGGCGGGGCGGTCCTCCTCGGCGCCGGACGCGCTCGGCGCGCTCGGTGCCGCGATCGACGCCCAGCGGCGCGCGCTTGCCGAGCTGCTCGACCGGACCGGTGGCGGGGGACTGGTCGACCGCCCGCGGATCGCCCTGGTCGACGAGTTGACCGGCGCGCTGGTGGCGCTCACCGACGCCGACGAGCTCCGTCGGCGCTCCCGGTGCGGCGACAGCGCGTGCCGGCGGGCCGGGGCGAGCTGCACCCACGACCTGAGCGGCCTACCGGGCCTGGGCGCTCCGCCGCCGACCGACGGCTATCGGCCCGGCGCGCGGCTCGACCGGTTCCTGCGCGCCCGCGACCGCCGGTGCCGGCAACCCGGCTGCCGTCGACCGGTCCCCAGGCGCGGCGAACTGGACCACGATCGCCCCTGGCCCGAGGGCGAGACGAGCGCGGCCAACCTGGTCGGCTACTGCACCCCGCACCACCGGGGCAAGCACCAGGCCCCGGGCTGCCAGCACCACCTCGCTCCCGACGGCACCCTCACCGTGACCACGCCCAGCGGTCTGGCGGCCTCGACGACGCCACCGCCGTACTGACGTCTCGGGTGCGGGTCGGCAGGTCGGCCGGTGCTCAGCGCTCAGTCGGCCGGTTCGTCCACCCAGTCGGGGCCGTTGACCTCGCCCGGGCCGGCCAGGTCACCGGCGTCGACGATCGTGTACGCGTAGCCCTGCTCGGCGAGGAAGCGCTGCCGGTGGGCGGCGTACTCGCTGTCGAGGGTGTCGCGGCTGACCACGGTGTAGAAGTGCGCCTGCCGCCCGTCGGCCTTGGGCCGCAGCACCCGGCCGAGACGCTGCGCCTCCTCCTGGCGCGACCCGAACGTGCCCGACACCTGCACCGCGACGGCAGCCTCGGGCAGGTCGATGGAGAAGTTCGCGACCTTCGAGACCACCAGCGTCTTCACCTCGCCGGCGCGGAAGGCGTCGAACAGCTTCTCCCGCTCCCGGTTGGTCGTCGAGCCCTGGATCACCGGGGCGTCCAGCGCCTGACCCAGCTCCTCGAGCTGGTCGAGGTAGGCGCCGATCACGAGCTTCTGCTCGTCGGGGTGCCGGTCCAGCACCCGGCGGATCACCGGCAGCTTGGACTTCGCCGTCGCCGCGATCCGGTACCGCTCCTCGGGCTCGGCGACGGCGTAGGTCATCCGCTCCTCGTCGTCGAGCGCGACCCGCACCTCGACGCACTCGGCCGGCGCGATGTAGCCCTGGGACTCGATGTCCTTCCACGGGGCGTCGTAGCGCTTGGGCCCGATGAGCGAGAAGACGTCGTCCTCCCGCCCGTCCTCGCGCACCAGCGTCGCGGTCAGCCCCAGCCGGCGCCGGGACTGCAGGTCGGCGGTCAGCCGGAAGATCGGCGCCGGCAGCAGGTGCACCTCGTCGTAGACGATCAGGCCCCAGTCCTGCGCGTCGAACAGGTCCAGGTGCCGGTACTCGCCCTTCCGGCGGGTGGTGATCACCTGGTAGGTCGCGATCGTGACCGGCCGGATCTCCTTGCGCTCGCCGGAGTACTCGCCGATCTCGTCCTCGGTCAGCGTGGTGCGGGCCAGCAGCTCGCGCTTCCACTGCCGCCCGGAGACGGTGTTGGTCACCAGGATCAGCGTGGTCGCCTTCGCCTCGGCCATCGCCGCGGCGCCCACCAGCGTCTTGCCGGCGCCGCAGGGGAGGACGACGACGCCCGAGCCGCCGGCCCAGAAGCCGTCGACCGCCTCCTGCTGGTAGTCACGCAGGTGCCAGCCGTCCTGCTCCAGGAAGATCGGGTGCGCCTGCCCGTCGACGTAGCCGGCCAGGTCCTCCGCCGGCCAGCCCACCTTGAGCAGCGCCTGCTTCAGCCGGCCCCGCTCCGAGGGGTGGACGACGACGCTGTCGGCGTCGAGCCGGGCGCCCAGCATCGGGGCGACCTTCTTCGAGCGGATGACCTCCTCCAGCACCGCGCGGTCGGAGCTGGTGAGCACCAGGCCGTGGACCGGGTTGTTCTGCAGGGTCAGCCGGCCGAAGCGGTCCATCGTGTCGGCGACGTCGACCAGCAGCGCGTGCGGCACCGGGTAGCGCGAGTAGCGCACCAGCGCGTCGACGACCTGCTCGGCGTCGTGCCCGGCGGCGCGCGCGTTCCACAGCGCCAGCGGCGTCACCCGGTAGGTGTGCACGTGCTCCGGGGAGCGCTCCAGCTCCGCGAACGGGGCGATCGCGGCGCGGCAGTCGCGGGCCAGCGGGTGGTCGACCTCCAGCAGCAGCGTCTTGTCCGACTGGACGATCAGGGGGCCGTCAGGCACGCGCACGCATCCTTCGCTCGGGAACTGCGGCGCGGGCGGGCGCGCCGGACTCTCCACGGTAACGCCGGGGGACGACGGGTCCTTCCGTCCCGGATCGAGACGACGGCGGCACGGAGACGCCGGCGCTCAGGCGCGGAGCCGCCAGCGCTTCCACAGCGCGACCGCGGTGGCCCGCGGCTTGCCGTCCCAGTGCAGCCCGACGTCGACGGTCATCTGCCCCTGGCCCGCCTCGGTGACCACCGCCCGCAGCTCCACCGGCTCGGTGAGCGGGGCCGGGCGCAGGTACCGCACGTCCAGCCCCGCGGTCACGTACGCGAGCGCCGCTCCCGGCAGCGGCCCCCAGCCGCGCACGTCGGCCTCGTGCAGCACGGCAGCGGCGCTGTGGCAGTCCAGGAGCGTGGAGATGATGCCGCCGTGAGGTACCCCAGGCCGTTGTCGTGCTCGGGCCACGGCGTGAAGGTCGCGGTGACGGCGTCCCCGCCGGGGTGGCTGCGCAGCCCGAGGCCGCGCTCGTTGGCCGGGCCGCAGCCGAAGCACGTCAGCGTGGGGACCAGTCGTTCCTGGATGCTCGGGGGGCCGTCGATCACCCGGGCAGCATGCCCGGCCCGCAGCCGCGCCCCGATCCAGGGGCCGGCGCCGACAGGTAGGTCGTCCTGGGCCGGATGCTCACCCGCCGCGTCGCGGTGCCGGATCCCGGCTGACGGCGAGCTGGACCACCACCCGGTCACCGGCGCGCAGCCCCTCCGCCGCCCGCACCGGCCTCTTCACCGGCAGCAGGTAGGAGCCGCTGCGCGCGTCCGGGAACACCGACGTCCGCCACGAGGTGCCGCCCACCGTGGCGGTGACCCGCACCGACCCGAACCCGGCGCGGACGGCCGCGCCGGCCTCGCGCACGTCGTCGGCGACCTCGGGCGGCAGGGTGAGGAAGTGCCACCCGGCCGGGCCGTCGTGCACCCAGAGGACGGCGGTGAACGTCTCGGTCACGGCGGCACGGTAGGCCGCCCCCCCCCCCCGACGGAACGGCGCGGGTCAGTCGCCGTCGTCCTCCACCAGCGCCACCGACGTGATCCGGTGGACGGCGAAGGTGCGGCTCTCCCCGCGTCGCTCGTCGTACCCCTGCAGGAAGCCCCCGGCCAGCGAGACCGGCTGCACCACGCGCTGGCTGCCGCTGCCCTGGGCGTCCACGTAGCCCAACCACACCGGCACGCCCTCCCGGACCGCGCGCGACAGCAGTTCCAGCGTCGACGCCGTCGTCACCCCCGGCACCTGGCGCACCGCCTCGCCGCGGCGCGCGGCCAGCGCCGCATCCCCGGCGCGGATCTCCCGCACCGTCGTCTCCAGGTCGGCCGCGGTCAGCGGACGGGGCGCGGCCGCCGGCTCGGTCCCGCGGCGGCCGGCGGCGCGTGGCCGGGCCGGGGGCCGGGTGAGCACCGCACCGCCCGGGTGCTCGCCGGCCGGGGCGTAGCCGGCCTCGCGCAGCACGGTGAGCACCTCGTCGGCCCCCAGCCCGCTCACCAGCACGCCCGGGGCCAGCCGGCGCAGTTCGGCGGCGGCGGTGCGCCGGTCGCTCAGCACCTGGGAGAGCAGCCCGTGGTCGTTCGAGCGGACGTAGGACTCGATCGCCCCCACCCGCAGCCGCCCGTGCTGCCGGGCGACGTCGTCGACCAGGTAGTCCAGCGCCTGGGGGACCGGGGTGCGGGACGCCTTCGCGAAGAAGTCGTGCAGGTCGGCGGCCGACCAGCCGGCGTCCAGCGCCCGCCGGACCGAGGAGTCCGACACCCGGAACACCGTCGCGCCACCGGAGGACTCGACGTCGGCGACGACCGACAGGGTGTCGGCCAGCTCGGCCACCAGCGGCCCCGGGGCGATCAGCGACAGGTCCGGCTGGGCGAGGACGTGGTCGACCGGCTCGGGCAGCAGCCCGCGCACGCCGTCGGCGGCGCCGTCCTCCCCGGCGGCGAGCAGGCCGCGGCCACCGGTGGAGAGCACCCCGCCCACGACCACGCCCAGCCGGGCGGCCTCGGCCAGCACGTCCGGCACCGGCGCCAGCCGGTCGGCCCGGCGCGGGGTGCGCCAGCGCAGCAGCGCGGTCAGCTCGTCGGCCCCCAGCCCGGACCCGGGCGGCTGCTCGGTGAGCACCGCCAGCGCCGACCGGCGGATGGCCGGCGCGGTGTGCCGCACGAGGTCGGGGGAGAGCGGGTTGGCGGCCTTGCCGGCCATGTCGCGCACGCCCACCAGGGAGGGGAGGCGGACGGCGCCCAGCCACCCGGCCGCCAGCACCGCCCACCGGTCGGCGAGGTCCTGCTCCCGCCAGACGTCGTAGGCGCGGGTGGGCAGCCACTCGTCGCGGTGCGGGCCGCCGACGTCGAGCAGCCCCGCCGCGTGCGCCAGCTCCAGCAGCCAGGCGGCGTCCGGCTCGGCCACCTTGAGCGCCTTCGCCAGCCGCTTCTGGTCACGGACCCCCACCCCGCCGCTGCGCAGCAGCCCGGCCGGCTCCTCCTCCAGCAGCGCCAGCAGCTCGCCGACCCGCCCGACCTGCTCCAGCGCCGCACCGGCGGCCTGCCGGTCCACCACCTGCGGGTCACGGGCGACGACGGCGGGCTCGGGGCGCCGCCGCGGCGGGCCGTAGGGGCGGTCGCCGCGCAGCAGCAGCCCCAGCTCGCGGGGCAGCTCGACGTTCAGCGCGTCGATGCGGGCCAGCAGGCCCCGCTGCAGCAGCCGCCGCGCCGGGGTGGCGCCGCCGTTGGGCGCCTCCGGGAGGTGGCCGACCGGGCGGTCGCCGGCCAGCCGCTCCAGGACGGCGCGCTCCTCGGGGTCGAGCTCGCCGACGGCGGCCGGCAGGTCCGCGGGTAGCTGCAGCCGCAGGTCGACCGCCCGGCGGCCCAGCCCGGCGGGGTGGCGGACGGCGCGGCGCACCGGGTCGGGGGCGTGCAGGACGTCGTCGCCCCACAGCAGCGCCCGCGTGGTCAGCGCCTCCACCGCGGCCTCGACCACCTCGTCGGGCACCTCGGGCAGCGCGGCCACCAGCGCGTCGGGCGGCAGCCCGTCGGTGGGCGCCAGCAGGACCACGTCGAGCACCTGCAGGGTGGCGGCGTCGAGCTCGTCGAGGGCGCGGTCGACCGACACCGGCACGGCCAGCCGGCTGGCCAGCGCGACGACGTCGGAGGGTGCGGGGCGGGCGACGTCGGGCCGGGCCGCCAGCAACGCGCGCAGCTGCTCGTCGCTGCGGGTGCGCAACCAGGCGGCGAGCGTCGCGGGGGCTTCCGTGGACATCCGGTCCACGCTACGTCGCCGTCCCGGCGGACGCTGCTGCCAGCATGTGCCCATGCACCCGGCGAGTGACGACCCCGGCACCCGGACCGCCCTGGCCGCCCTCCAGGTCGGGGCGCTGCGCTGGCTGGGCGGCGGCGCCATCGCCGTCGTCCTCGGGGTCCTGCTCGGCGCCGCCACCGTGTCGATGGCCGGGGAGGAGGGCCGTCGGGTACCCGGCGCCGGGCTCGTCGTCCTCGCGCTCGTCCTGGGCGGGCTGGCCGCCGTCGTCGTCGGCGGCGGGGCGCTGCTGCGCACCAGCCGCTGGCGGCGCGCGCTGGCCGGCACGACGTGGCGCCCCGGGCGGCTCTACGTCGCCGGGCCCGCGGTGCTGGCCTTCGAGCCCGACGGCGGGGACGAGGCGGTGCAGCTGCGGCTGCTGAGCACAGCGATCTGGCGCACCCGCGCGGTGCAGGCCCTCGACGGTGCCGCCGTGCTCGCCGCCCCGGTGGGGTCGGGGCAGTGGGTGTTCACCGCGGAGGGAGCGGGCACCCTCTACGGGGCCCGGGCCGTCACCCGGGGGCGCTGACCGCGACACCACCGCCGCCACGGGGGGCGGTGGCGCGCGGCCGGCGGGGCGGTCGGGGGAAGATGTCGGCAAGAGTGCACCGCGCGGTGCACCCGCTACCGCACACGGAGGCGTCATGGCCAAGCGCAACGAGAAGCACGCCCACCTGGTGGAACCCACCTGGGGCGAGTCCGACGGCGGCGGCCCGCCGATCACCGAGCTCTCCGCCTCGGTCGCCGGCGGCCTGTCGCCGTTCGGCGAGGACCACGGCTTCCCGCTCCCGGCCGACCGGCTGCGCTACGCCCACCCGACGGACAAGCCCAACCGGGCCGGCGTCCAGACCCCCGAGGGCCGGCGGCGGTGACCGCGCCCGCGCTGCCGTCCTACAGCAGCGGGACCTCCACGGTCCCCCTGCTGGGCGACACGATCGGGGCGAACCTGGATCGGACGGCAGCGCGGGTGGGCGACCACGAAGCGCTCGTCGAGTGCGCCTCGGGCCGCCGCTGGACCTACCCGCAGCTCGTCGACGACGTCGACGCCTGCGCCCTCGGGCTCGACGCCCTCGGCGTCGGCAAGGGTGACCGGGTCGGCATCTGGGCGCCCAACTGCGCCGAGTGGGTCTTCGTCCAGTACGCCACGGCGAAGCTCGGCGCGATCCTGGTCAACATCAACCCGGCCTACCGCACCCACGAGCTCGCCTACGTGCTGCAGCAGGCCGGCATCTCGGTGCTGGTGAGCGCACCGGAGTTCAGGACCAGCGACTACCGCGCGATGGTCGCCGAGGTCCGGGGCGACTGCCCGGCGCTGCGCGAGGTGGTCTTCCTGGGCTCCCCCGAGTGGGAGCGGCTGGTGGACGCCGGTCGCGCCGGCGACCGGGGCCGGCTGGCCCAGCGGGCCGCCGAGCTCTCGGCCGACGACCCGATCAACATCCAGTACACCTCGGGGACGACGGGCTTCCCCAAGGGCGCCACGCTCACCCACCACAACCTGCTCAACAACGGGTTCTTCGTGGGCGAGGGCTGCGGCTACACCGAGGCCGACCGCATCTGCATCCCGGTGCCCTACTACCACTGCTTCGGCATGGGCATGGGCAACCTGGCGGCCACCAGCCACGGCGCGACGATGGTCATCCCCGCGCCCGGCTTCGACCCCGCGCTGACCCTGCGCGCGGTCCAGGAGGAGCGCTGCACCTCGCTGTACGGCGTCCCGACGATGTTCATCGCGGAGCTCGCGCTGCCCGACTTCGCGAGCTACGACCTCTCCACCCTGCGCACCGGCATCATGGCCGGCTCCCCGTGCCCGGTGGAGGTGATGAAGCGGGTCGTCGCCGAGATGGGCATGACCGAGGTGACCATCTGCTACGGCATGACCGAGACCTCGCCGGTCTCCACCCAGACCGGCGCCGACGACGACCTCGACCGCCGCACCTCCACGGTCGGCCGGGTGCACCCGCACCTCGAGGTCAAGGTCGTGGACCCGGTCACCGGGCTCACCGTCCCACGCGGCACGCCCGGGGAGTTCTGCACCCGCGGCTACTCGGTGATGCTCGGCTACTGGGACGAGCCGGAGAAGACAGCGGAGGCGATCGACGCCGCGCGCTGGATGCACACCGGCGACCTCGCGGTCATGGACGACGCCGGCTACCTGAACATCGTCGGCCGCATCAAGGACATGGTCATCCGCGGCGGGGAGAACGTGTACCCGCGGGAGATCGAGGAGTTCCTCTACACCCACCCCGACGTCGTCGACGCCCAGGTCATCGGCGTCCCCGACGAGCGGTACGGCGAGGAGCTCATGGCCTGGGTGCGGCTGCGCGAGGGCGCCGAGCCGCTCACCGCCGAGGCGCTGCGGGAGTTCTGCGCCGGCCGGCTCGCCCACTTCAAGGTGCCGCGGTACGTGAAGGTCGTCGACGAGTTCCCGATGACGGTCACCGGCAAGGTGCGCAAGGTGGAGATGCGCCGGGTCGCCGTCGCCGAGCTGGGACTGGAGTCCGCCGCCGCGGTGCGGAACGCCTAGACGCCGGCGGTGCTGCTGGGCGCCAGCCGGACGACCAGCTTCGACAGCAGCGAGCCCGCGACCACCCAGATCAGCGCGGCGAGCGCCGCGTTGACCGCCTCGGCGACCTCCGGGTCCGACGGCGTGAACAGGTCGCGGGTGAACCAGCCGAACGTCTCGCGCCAGTCGGCCGCGAACTGCACGAGGACGTTGCCCGGGTTGGCCTCGAACAGCACGAAGACCGCGTGGACGACGATGACCGCGGCGATCACCGCGAACACCGTGCGCACGATCGAGGCGACCAGCGTCAGGATGCGACCGGCTCCGGGCATGCGGTCATGATCCACTGCACGGTGCGCCACCGCGACCGCTCCCCGCTCAGGCGGCCGCGACCCGGACGACGAGCGCCCGGTGGTCCGACAGGGGCAGCCGCACGGCCTCGGCCGGGCCGTCCGCGCGCAGGCCGCCGCGCACCAGGACGTGGTCCAGCTGCCGCGACGGCCGCGGTGCCGGGAAGGTGGGGGCCTCCGCGATCGGGGTGAGCCCGCTGTGCCGGGCGGCGGCCCGCGGCGGCATGTTCAGGTCGCCCATGAGCACCAGCGGCTCCACGGTGCCCTCGAGCGACCGCACCAGGCTCCGCAACTGGTGGCCGTTCCACCGCGGGATGAACGACAGGTGGGTGTTGCACACGGTGAACCGCCCGGCCGGGCCGTCGACGACGGCGGCGACGGCGACCCGCGGCTCGTCGCGGGCCAGGAAGGGACGCCGGGACTGCGGGGACCACAGCGGCACGCTCACCCGCAGGGGGGCCATCCGCACCACCCGCCAGGAGACGACGGGGTGGCGCGACAGGAGCGAGATCCCGTAGCTCGCCGAGCCGGGCTGCTCCTCGCCGGTCGCCGCCATCCAGGTGCCGCCGGGGGTCCCGTCGAGGGCCGCGACGAACTGCGAGTCGACCGCCCCCATCGCCTCGGCGGCGACGGCGGTCAGGTCCGCGCCGAGCGAGCGCGGCTGGTCGCGGTCGACCTCCTGCAGGCCGAGCACATCGGCGTCCAGGGTCTTCACCGCCGCGGCCAGCCGGTCGACGTCGACCCGGCCGTCGTCGAGCGAGCGTCCGTGCAGGATGTTGAAGGTCGCGATGCGCACCCGGTCCCTGTGCCCCGCTGCCCCGGGGATCTACCCCTCCGTGTGCCCGCGGCGCGCGCGGGTAGCAGGCGCTGGGTGCAGACGTCCCCCCGCGAGCAGGTGCGCGACCTGCTCAAGCGCACCGCCGTCGCGCTGAAGCAGGCCGACGTGCCGTTCGCGCTCTGCGGCGGTTACGCCGCCTGGGTGCGCGGCGCCCCCGAGCCCGACCACGACGCCGACTTCCTGGTGCCGGCGGCTGAGGCGGAGCGGGCGGCGAAGGCGCTGGCCGACGCCGGTCTGCAGGTCGTCGACCCGGCGGAGGACTGGCTGCTGAAGGTGGAACGGGACGACGTCTTCGTCGACGTCATCTGGCGCACCTGCGGGCGGCCGGTGGAGACCGACCTGGTCGACCGGGCGGAGGTGCTGCCGGTGCTGTCGGTGCAGATGCCGGTCATGGCGCCGACCGACATCGTCGTCTCCAAGCTCATGGCGCTGGACGAGCACTACTGCGACTTCGCGCGGCTGCTGCCGGTGGCCCGGGCGCTGCGCGAGCAGGTCGACTGGGCCCGGGTGGCCGGCGAGGTGGCGGGGAACGACTTCGCCGTCGCCTTCCTGCACCTGCTGGACCGGCTGGGGATCGTGCCGGGCATCAGCCGGGGATGAGCACCGCGACCGCCGCGGCGAGGGCGGTGAGGACGACGGCCGCCGTCGCGGCCAGCGCGGCCGCCCGGTCCCCGACGGGGCGCCCGGTGGCGACCCGCTGCTGCACCCGGTGGTAGCGGGCCGGCCCCAGCCCGCCGAGCACCCCGATGCCGAGGAGCGCGGCGACGCCCGCGACGACCAGCAGGGCCGGTCGGCCGAGGTGGACCGCCCGGTGCCCGACCAGGCCGGCCACGGCCAGCAGCCCCAGGCCGGTGCGCTGCCAGGCCAGCACCGTGCGCTCGGGCTGGGTCTCCACCGGCCCGCTCACCCGCGCAGCACCTCCACGCCCACGAGCACGCCGACGACGACCACCACCGCCGCCACGGCCGCGACCGCGGCAGGGACGAGCCGGCTGGCCGGCAGGGCGCGCCCGGCCCCGATCGCCGCCTCGTTGGCCTGCCAGCGGCGGTAGCCGGCCAGCGCGATGCCCAGCCCGATGAGGACCAGCGCGAGCGCGACCGCGGCGCTGCCCCAGCGCACCCCGAGGTCGGGGGCGTAGGTGGCGACGGCCACCCCGCCGGCGACCAGCGCCAGCCCCGTCCGCAGCCAGGCCAGCAGCGTGCGCTCGTTGGCGAGCGTGAAGCGGTAGTCGGGGTGGTCGGGCACCGGCCCAGCGTAGGGACCCGCCCGGAATCGGCAGGTCGGGGCGGCGCCGCGGCGGCTAACCTGTCCAGCAGCGGCGTCCCGCCGCGTCGACCGTCCGGCCAGCGCGCCGCGCCACAGCGAGGAACTGAGGGATCCACCGTGCCCACCGGCAGAGTGAAGTGGTTCAACGCGGAGAAGGGCTTCGGCTTCCTGTCCCGCGAGGACGGTCCCGACGTCTTCGTGCACAAGGACGCGCTCCCGGCCGGCACCGACCTCAAGCCCGGCCAGCGGGTGGAGTTCGGGATCGTCGCCGGCCGCCGCGGCGACCAGGCGCTGCAGGTGCGCCTGCTCGACCCGCTGCCGTCGGTGGCGGCCACCGTCGCCGCGGCCGCGCGGAAGAAGCCCGACGAGCTGGTCCCGATCGTCGAGGACCTGATCAAGCTGCTCGACGACGTCTCCGAGGGGCTGCGGCACGGCCGCTACCCCGACCGGGGCCATGCCCGGAAGGTGGCCGCCGTGCTGCGCGCGGTCGCCACCGACCTGGAGGGCTGAGCGCCGCTCAGCTCCCCAGGTCGCCGCCGGCGCGCAGGAAGCCGACCGGCCAGGCCGCGGTGAACTCGCCGCAGTCGCCGCCGGCGTCCTCGACGACCACCAGGTAGAAGGCGGGTGGGACGACGTCGGAGGAGCTGATCCCCTCGAAGGTCTCGGTGCCCGTGGGGACGTCGACCTCGCCGATCAGCTGCTCCAGCGACTCGTCGAACACCTGCACCTGCCACCCGCGCTCGGCGATCGCCTCCGGCACGGTCAGCGCGATCGTGGTGTCCGGGGAGACCTCGACGACCGGGGGACGGGTGCTGTAGCGCTGCCCCTCGCCGTCCAGGCAGTACTGGGTCGGCGCGGCGGTGACGTCCTGGCTGCCGGCCTGCACCCGCAGGTCCTGCGGGGTCGCGGGCTCACCGGCGCAGGCGGTCAGCGACCCGGCGGTGCAGAGGGCGAGCAGCAGGGCGGTGCGGGGCGTTCTCACGACCACGACGGTCCCACCGGCGTCGTCGGTGCGTCCGGGGCCCCCGCCGTCCCCGGCGCGGGGCGGCTGCGGTAGAGGCTCCACAGGATCAGCGCCACCGCCAGCACGAGCAGCGCCGCGGCGACGGTGAACCCGATCCAGCCGGTGGGCGGCAGCGCGATGCCCAGCGCCCCGCCGGCGACCCAGGCCAGCTGCAGCACCGTCTCGGAGCGGGCGAACGCCGAGGCGCGCAGGCTCTCGGGCACCTCGCGCTGGATGATCGCGTCGAGCGAGACCTTGCCCAGCGCGTTGGCCACGGCGGAGACGCCGGCGACCAGCACCGCCATGCCGAACCCGTAGAAGACCGCGGCCAGCACCGTCACCACCGCGGCGGCGGACGCGGCGTGCAGCACCAGCCGGTCGGGGGCGGCGGAGTGCATCCGCGACCCGACCGCGGTCCCCGTGAAGCTGCCCAGCCCCGCCGCGGCGGCCAGCGCGCCCAGGGCGAGGGTCGCCGACCACCCGTCGGCGAACGTCGCCTGCACGAGGAACGCGGCGAAGATGGTGAGGAACCCGCCCAGCCCGCGCAGCGCCGCGTTGGCCCGCAGCGCCAGCACCACGTGCGGGGAGACCCGCCGCCGGCGGCCGGGCAGCGGGATCTCGGCGGTGGTGAGCACGTCGGCCGGCTCCTCGCCGGTGGGGACGTCGACGTGCCGGGGGAGCCGCACGGCGAGCACCGCGCCGGCCACGAAGACCGCCGCCGTCGCCCACAGCTCCCAGTCGAAGCCGAGCAGCGCGGCCACCCCGGCGCCCAGCCCCCCGGCGACGCCGGCCGTGACCAGGCCGAACACCGACAGCCGGGCGTTCGCCGACGTCAGCGACATCGGCCCGGGCAGCACGCGCGGGACGACCGCGGCCCGCAGCACGTTGTGCGCCTTGGAGAGCACCAGCACGCCCAGCGCCGCCGGGTAGAGCCACAGGTCGTCGAAGTGCCGGGCCATGACCAGCGCGAGCACCGCCCGCCCGCCCAGCGAGACCGCCAGCGCCCACCGGCGGCCGCGCTGGAGCCGGTCCAGCGCCGGGCCGATGACCGGGGCCAGCAGTGCGAACGGCGCCATGGTGACCAGCAGGTAGAGCGCGACGTTGCCGCGCTGGGCGTCGGCGGTGGCGGCGAAGAACAGCGTCCCGGCCAGGGAGACGGCGATCATCGCGTCGCCGGCCATGTGCAGGGCGTTCACCCACAGCAGGTGGGTCAGCCCGCTGTCGCCGGCGCCGTCGGCCCGGCTCGCCGTGCGGACCCGGCGCGCGGCCGCGACCGTCAGCTCGCGGCTGCGGGCGGCGGCGACCCGGGTGACGGTGACCCTCGGCGGGGCAGGTGCGGGCGCCGGCCCGGGCCCTGGCGCGGGCAGCGGCCGCGTCTGCGGCCGGGGGACGCCGAGCGGGGTCGTGTCCACCGACGGCGCCGGCTCCTGCCCGCCCGTCCGCGGCCAGCGGCGAGCACCGGCGGGGCGGGGCGAGGAGCGCACGCCGCCCATGGTGCCGCACCGGTGCGGCGGTGCGGTCGGAGACGCCGGGCCGGCCGTCAGCCACAATGGGGGGCGTGCCCGCCTCCACCCCGCCCGTCC
>NZ_SSXB01000030.1:0-43219 GCF_021698995.1 Blastococcus sp. KM273129
CGGTGACCGTCCGGGCACGGTGGTGGTGCGGCCGTCCGCGCGCCGCTGCCACCGCCGGGCCGCGGCGCGCGGACGGCCGCACCACCACCGTGCCCGGACGGTCACCGGACGTGGCCGCGTGCCGCGGAGTTTCCGGGTGCTGGTCACGGGTAGGCGGCCGGGTGTAGCCGTCGCCGCCGCCACCGTCCCGTCGCACCCGCCCGCCGGCGCGCTCCCCGCATCGACGGACCGACCGTCAGGAGAACCCCCATGAGCTCCCGCTCCGCCAGCCGCGGTCCGCGCCGCACCGCACGCGTCCTGGGCCTCGCCAGCACCGGCCTGGGCGTCGCGATGCTGCGCGACCCGAAGGGCGTCGCGCGGTTCTCCGGCGTCGACGACTCGGCGACCGCGCTCTCGGTGATCCCGCTCGTCGGCGCCCGGGAGCTGCTGCACGCCGGACCGCTGCTCGCCGGCCGGCCGGGATGGGCCTGGACCCGGGTGGCCGGCGACGCGATCGACCTGACCGCCATGGGGGTGGCCCTGTCGAGCCGCGGTGGCGAGCGCGGGCGCCGGCTGCGCACCGCCACGGCCGCCGTCGCCGGCCTGGCCGCGCTCGACCTGCTCACCGCCGCCCGGTCCCGCCGGGCCGGCAGCCGCAGCGCCGCCCGCGAGCTGCTGCCCTCCTCGGCGCCCTGGAAGAGCGCGATCGACGTCTCCGCGGCCGCCACCGTGAACAGGCCGCCGCAGGAGGTCTACGCCCGCTGGCACGACTTCTCCCGGCTGCCCGAGTTCATGGCGCACGTGCGCGAGGTGCGCCCCGCCGGCATCGGGCGCTGGCACTGGGTCGCCGAGGCACCGGGCCGGCGCACCGTGCAGTGGGACGCCGAGGTGGTCGAGGAGTCCCCGGGCGAGCGGATCCGCTGGCGGTCGCTGCCCGGTGCCGACGTCGAGAACGCCGGGGTGGTCGAGTTCCGCCCCGCCCCCGGGGAGCAGGGCACCGAGGTTCGGGTGCGGCTGGCCTACGCCCAGCCCGGCGGCAAGGCCGGCAAAGCGGTCGCGAAGCTGTTCGGCGAGGCCCCCGACCAGCAGGTCCGCGACGACCTCGCCCGCTTCAAGCAGATCCTCGAGACCGGGCAGGTGGTCCGCTCCGAGGGCACGCCCGAGGGCCCGCTGGCCCGCCGGATGGCGAAGCAGCAGCCCGCCGCGCCCCGTTCCTGACCCGCCGACCCCAGGAAGGACACCCCGTGCGCGCCACCCAGTGGATGGGCAAGAACCACGTCGAGGTCAACGAGGTCCCCGACCCGCGGCTGCTCAACGACCGCGATGCGATCGTGCAGATCACCTCCACCGCCATCTGCGGCTCCGACCTGCACCTCTACGACGGCTTCATCCCCACGATGAAGAAGGGCGACATCCTCGGCCACGAGTTCATGGGCGAGGTGGTCGAGATCGGCAAGGGGGTCTCGAACCTGCGCGTCGGCGACCGCGTCGTCGTCCCGTTCCCCATCGCCTGCGGCGCGTGCAACGCCTGCGAGCGGGGCCTGTTCTCCGTCTGCGAGAACTCCAACCCGAACGCCGGCATGGCCGAGAAGCTCTGGGGCCACTCCCCCTGCGGCATCTTCGGCTACTCGCACCTGGTGGGCGGCTACCCGGGTGGCCAGGCCGAGTACGCCCGCGTGCCGTTCGCCGACGTCGGCCCGCTGAAGATCGAGGACGACCTGACCGACGAGCAGGTCCTCTTCCTCAGCGACATCCTCCCCACCGGCTACATGGGCGCGGAGATGTGCGACATCTCGCCCGGTGACGTCGTCGCCGTCTGGGGCGCCGGGCCCGTCGGGCTGTTCGCGGTGGCCAGCGCCAAGATGCTGGGCGCCGAGCGGATCGTCGCCATCGACCGGTTCGGCTACCGGCTGGACAAGGCGGTCGAGGCCGGCGCCACCGACGTCCTGAACTACGAGGAGGTCGACGTCCTCGACGCCCTGAAGGAACTCACCGCCGGCCGCGGTCCCGACGGGTGCATCGACGCCGCCGGGCTGGAGGCGACCCATCCGACCGCCGCGGTCGACGCCTACGACCGGGCGAAGACCGCCGTCATGGCCGAGACCGAGCGCCCGCACGCGCTGCGCGAGGCGATCATGGCCTGCCGCAACGGCGGCACCGTCTCGATCATCGGCGTCTACGGCGGGCTCATGGACAAGTTCCCGGTCGGCTCTCTGATGAACCGGTCGCTGACCGTGCGCACCGGCCAGGCGCACGTGCACCGCTACCTGAAGCCGCTCTACGAGAAGATCCGCGACGGCGAGATCGACCCGACCTTCCTGATCTCGCACACCCTGCCGCTGGACCGGGCGCCGGAGGGCTACCGCATGTTCCGGGACAAGGAGGACGACTGCACGAAGGTGGTCCTCAAGCCCTGACCGGCCCCGTCTGGTGGGATGAGCACGACCGGGGCGGCGACGAGGCCGGCCCGGGTACGAGGAGGCGCCCCCGTGCAGTACGCCGAGTCCGTCGTCGACCTGGTCGGCAACACCCCCCTGGTCCGGCTGTCGTCCGTGACCCGCCACCTGGGCCCGGACGCGCCGCTGGTGCTGGCCAAGGTCGAGTACCTCAACCCCGGCGGTTCGGTGAAGGACCGGATCGCCGTGCGGATGGTGGATGCCGCCGAGGCCGGCGGTGAACTGCAGCCGGGCGGCACCATCGTGGAGCCGACCAGCGGCAACACCGGCATCGGCCTGGCCCTGGTCGCCCAGCAGCGCGGCTACCGCTGCATCTTCGTCTGCCCCGACAAGGTCGGGCAGGAGAAGATCAACGTGCTCAAGGCCTACGGTGCGGAGGTCGTCGTCTGCCCCACCGCCGTCGACCCCGCCGACCCGCGGTCGTACTACTCGGTCTCCGACCGGCTGGCCCGGGAGACCCCCGGTGCGTGGAAGCCCGACCAGTACTCCAACCCGAACAACCCGCGCTCGCACTACGAGACGACCGGGCCGGAGATCTGGGCGCAGACCGACGGCCGGATCACCCACTTCGTCACCGGGGCGGGCACCGGCGGGACGATCAGCGGCGTCGGCCGGTACCTCAAGGAGGCCTCCGACGGCCGGGTGCAGGTCATCGGCGCCGACCCCGAGGGCTCGGTCTACTCCGGGGGCACCGGCCGCCCGTACCTGGTCGAGGGCGTCGGCGAGGACTTCTGGCCCAGCACCTACGACAAGGAGGTCGCCGACGAGATCGTCGCGGTCTCCGACGGCGACTCGTTCGCGATGACCCGCCGGCTCGCCCGCGAGGAGGGCCTGCTGGTCGGCGGCTCCTGCGGCATGGCGGTGGTGGCGGCGCTCCGGGTGGCCGAGCGGCTGACGAAGGACGACGTCCTCGTGGTGCTGCTGCCCGACGGCGGCCGCGGCTACCTGGGCAAGATCTTCAACGACGCGTGGATGGCCGACTACGGCTTCGTCGAGGCCACCGGCGGCGAGACCGTCGGCGAGCTGCTGCACGCCAAGTCGGGCGAGACGCCCACGCTGGTGCACACGCACCCGAACGAGACCGTCCGCGACGCCATCGACATCCTCCGCGAGTACGGGGTCAGCCAGCTCCCCGTCGTGCGGGCGGAGCCGCCGGTCACCGCCGGCGAGGTCGTCGGCTCCATCGACGAGAAGACGCTGCTCGACGCGCTGTTCGCCGGCCGCGCCTCGCTGGCCGACCGGGTGGAGAAGCACATGAGCCCGCCGCTGCCCATCGTCGGCTCGGGTGAGGCGGTCAGCGCCGCCGTCGCCCAGCTGGGCTCGGCCGACGCGCTGCTGGTGCACGTCGACGGCAAGCCCGCCGGCGTGGTCACCCGGCAGGACGTGCTCGGCCACCTCGCGGGGGTGACCCGGTGACCGGGTTCAACACCCGCGCCATCCACGCCGGGCAGGAGCCCGACCCGGCCACCGGCGCGGTCATCCCGCCGCTGCACCTGACCACCACCTACAAGCAGGACGGCGTCGGCGGGCTGCGCGGCGGCTACGAGTACAGCCGCAGCGGCAACCCGACCCGCGACACCCTGCACGCCGCGCTGGCCGCGCTCGAGGAGGGGACGACCGCCCTGGCGTTCGCTTCGGGGCTCGCCGCCGAGGACACCCTGCTCCGCACGGCGTGCCGGGCGGGAGACCACGTCGTCCTGGGCGGGGACGCGTACGGCGGCACGTTCCGGCTGATCTCCCGCGTGCTGTCGGAGTGGGGGCTGGAGCACACCCCGGTCGCCCTCGACGAACCCGACGCGCTGCGCGCGGCCATCCGGCCGACGACGCGGGTGGTCTGGTGCGAGACCCCCAGCAACCCGCTGCTGAACATCACCGACATCGAGGCGACGGCGGCGGTCGCGCACGAGGCCGGCGCGCTGCTCGTCGTCGACAACACCTTCGCCTCGCCCTACCTGCAGCGGCCGCTGACGCTGGGCGCCGACGTCGTCGTGCACTCGACGACCAAGTACCTCGGCGGGCACTCCGACGTCGTCGGCGGGGCCCTGGTCACCCGCGACGCCGAACTCGGCGAGAAGCTCGCCTACAACCACAACGCGATGGGGGCGGTCGCCGGCCCGTTCGACTCCTGGCTGGTGCTGCGCAGCCTCAAAACGCTGGGCGTCCGGGTGGACCGGCACTGCGCCAACGCGGCCCGGATCGCGGAGTTCCTGGTCGGCCGGCCGGAGGTCGCGGCGGTGCTCTACCCGGGGCTCCCCGACCACCCCGGTCACGAGGTGGCCGCCAAGCAGATGTCCGGCTTCGGCGGCATGATCTCGTTCCGGCTCCGCGACGGCGAGGAGGCGGCGCTGCGGGTGTGCGAGCGGACGCGGCTGTTCACGCTGGCCGAGTCGCTGGGCGGGGTGGAGTCGCTGATCGAGCACCCGGGGCGGATGACCCACGCCAGCGCCGCGGGCTCGCCGCTCGAGGTGCCGGCCGACCTGGTCCGGCTGTCGGTCGGCATCGAGGACGTCGAGGACCTCGTGGCCGACCTCGAGCAGGCGCTGGGGTGACGGTCAGGCGCCCGCCGGGGTCGGTCCGACGATGAACAGCGGGCGGAAGTGCTCCACCACGGGGAGCGGGTCGTAGAAGGGGTGCAGCAGGCGCCGCCACTCCTGGTAGGCCGGCGACCCGCGGAAGCCCTCGGTGTGGTCCTCCAGGCTGTTCCACTCGACGAGCAGGAGGAAGACGTTCTCCCGCTCCACGCACCGGGAGAGCATCAGCCTCCGGAAGCCCGGCGACGCGGAGATGATCGGGGCCGCGGACCGGAACGCCGCCTCGAACTCGGCCTCGCGGCCGGGTGCCACGGACAGCTCTGCGTGCTCGAGGATCACGGCGTGCACCGTACGACCGCCCGGCGGGACACCGGGCCCACGGCGGCGCCCCTCAGCGCGGAAGGGTCAGGATCCTCGGGCCGTCCGCGGTCACCGCGACCGTGTGCTCGACGTGCGCGGCCCGGCTGCCGTCGGCGCTGCGCAGCGTCCACCCGTCGGCGTCGACCGTGTAGTCGTCGCTGCCGCCGGCGAGGAACCACGGCTCGATGGCGATGACCAGGCCCGGGCGCAGCGGCACCCCGCGGCCGGCGCGACCCTCGTTGGGCACCGACGGCGCCTCGTGCATGGTGCGCCCCACGCCGTGGCCGCCCTGGTCGGTGTTGATACCGCACCCGCCGGCCCGGCCGACCGCACCGATCGCGGCGGAGATGTCGCCGATCCGGTTGCCCACGACGGCCGCCGCGATGCCGGCCGCCAGCGCGCGCTCGGTCGTCTCCACCAGCGCGAGGTCCTCGGGCCGCGGGGTGCCCACCGGGTAGGTCATCGCGGCGTCCCCGACCCAGCCGTCGAGCACCGCACCGGCGTCCACGCTGAGCAGGTCGCCGTCCTCGAGCACCTCGGGGGTGGGGATGCCGTGCAGCGCGACGTCGTTCACCGACAGGCAGAGCACCCCGGGGAACGGCGGGGTCGTGGGCAGCGGCGCGTACCCGAGGAAGGGTGAGGTGGCGCCGGCGTCGGCGAGGACGTCCCGGGCCACCGCGTCGAGCTGGGTCAGCCGCACACCCGGTGCCGCGATCGCGCGGACCGCGGCGTGCATGTCGGCGACGACGGCGCCGGCGGCACGCATCGCGTCCAGCTCGCCGGGGGTGCGCAGTTCGATCACGGTGGTCCTCCTCGTCCGCTCCCGCAACGCTATCCCGCGACCGGGACGCCCCCGTCCGCCGCACCCGTCGCAGGCCGACGGCCCTCACCGCACGGTGCCCGGGCGGTGTTCGAGGACCACGCCGCCGCGGTACGCAGGACCGGGTGACCAGCCCTCGCGTGACCGTCGTCGTCGCCACCCGGGACCGGCGGGGCTCCCTGCTGCGCTCGCTCTCCCACCTCGACGACGGCGCCCACCCGGTGGTCGTCGTCGACAACGGCTCCGCGGACGGCACCGTGGCCGCGGTCCGCGCCCGGCACCCGGCCGTGGCGGTGGTGGAGCTGCCGTCCAACCGCGGGGCGGTGGCGCGGACGGTGGGGGTGCAACGGGCCGGGACCCCGTACGTCGCCTTCGCCGACGACGACTCGTGGTGGGACGCCGGCGCCCTCGACCGGGCCGCCGACCTCCTCGACGCCCACCCCGGGGTGGCGCTGCTGGCCGGGCGGGTGCGGATGGCCGCCGACGGCTCGGTCGACGCGGTCACCCGCAAGCACCGGGCCGCGGTCCTGGGGCGGACGCCGGGGGCGCCGGGACCCGACGTGCTGAGCTACCCCGCGTTCGCGACGGTGGTCCGCCGCGACGCGTACCTGTCCGTCGGCGGGTTCTCCCCGCTGCTGTTCTTCGCCGGCGAGGAACACCTGCTCGCGCTCGACCTCGCGGCCGCCGGCTGGCAGCAGAGCTTCGCCGACGACGTCGTCGCCTGGCACGACCCGGCCGGTCCGCCGGGCGTCCCACCGCAGCGCTGGGCGCTGCAGACCCGCAACGACCTGCTGGTGGACTGGCTGCGCCGGCCGCTCCCGGTGGCGATGGCAGCCACCGCCCGGCTGGCCCGGCGGGCGCCGTCGGACGCGGCCGCGCGGGCGGCGCTGGTCGGCTGGGCCCGCCGGCTGCCTGCCGCTCTCCGGCAGCGGCGGCCGGTCCCGGCGGAGGTGGAGCGGCGGTTCGCCCTGGCGCAGCGCCCGCTCAGCGCCCCAGCTGCACGGTGAACCAGCGCCGCGCCTCCTCGACCCCGGCCTCCCCGCGGTCCCGGGAGCGGCCGACCGCGCCGGCCAGCTCACCGGACACGCAGCGGGCCAGCGCGGCGTCCAGGGTCTCCGCGGTCACCTCGTCGGCGTCCAGCAGCAGGGGCCAGTCCAGCGCGCGGGCCTGGCCGGCCACCTTGGCCCCACCGGCGATCGGGTCGCACGCGATGACCGGGCGGTCGTTCTTGAGCCCGAGCACGAGGCCGTGCAGCCGCATGCTGACCACGACGTCGCACCGCCGGAGCAGCGCCTCGACCTGAGCCGGGCGGCGTGGGTGCGGCTTCTCGTACAGGTCGGTGTCGACGGGGAACCACGGCAGGGCCCGGGAGGCGAGCCACTCCTCGATGACGCCGCGCACGCGGTCGGCCCGGCTGCGGTCGCCGTACTCCCCCTGCAGCGGGGCGAAGGCGACGGCGACGACGGGCGAGTCGGCCGCGGGCGCCCCGATCGCGAGGTCCGGCCGGGTCACCCCCGGGGCGTCCCGCTCCCACACCGCGTCGAACATCGTCCGGGCGGCGTCGTCGACCACGGAGACGTTGACCGCCCACCGGCGTGCCCCGGCGAACGCGGCGGTCAGGTCGCGCAGACCCGGCAGGTCACCGACCGGCCCGGTGGTGAAGACCAGGTGCGTGTAGCCGGCCGGGTCGACGTCGCGCCAGTGCACGCCCCGCTCCAGGTACGGCGCCCAGGCGACGTCGTGGTCGATGCCGAGCTCGGTCAGCCAGCCGGTGACGGCCTCCGCCCCCAGCTCGTCGCCGACGGTGGCGATCACCTCGTCGAAGCTGAACCACCCGGCCACGAGAACGCGCACGACCTCCACCCTGGCAGCCGGTGGCACCGCGGGCATCCGCAGGGAAGGAGATCCGCGTCCCACGGGTTGTGGCGGTCACCACCGACCGACGAGGAGACGCCGTGAGCACCACCGACCAGGACCGCGACCTGCCCGCCCTCGAGGCGGAGCGCGACCGCATCAGGGCCGCGCACCTGCGCCCGGCCGGTACCCGGCCGGCCTCGACCGCGCGGGGGCTGCACCACACCGCGCTGATCAGCAGCGACGTCGAGCGCACCGTGCGCTTCTACCAGGACGTGCTGGGTTTCCCGCTGACCGAGCTGATCGAGAACCGCGACTACCCCGGTTCCTCGCACTTCTTCTTCGACATCGGCAACGGCAACCTGCTGGCGTTCTTCGACTTCCCCGGCCTGGACGTCGGCCCGTACGCCGAGGTGCTCGGCGGGCTGCACCACATGGCGATCAGCGTCGACCCGCAGCGCTGGGAGGAGCTGGTGCGGCGGCTGACCGAGGCCGGGATCGCGCACGAGGTGCACAGCGGGGTGTCGGTCTACTTCCGCGACCCCGACGGCGCCCGCATCGAGCTCATCGCCGACCCGCTCGGCGAGATGTACGGCACCAAGGTCCTCTGACGGCCCCGTCCCGGGTCCCACCCTGAGCCTGCGAGGGGCGGGGAGGACGGGGTCCTCTCTCAGCGGTCCCGGTCGGCGACGAGTTCGGCGTAGTCGGGGTGCCGCTCGATCCAGCCGGCCACGAACGAGCAGCGCGGCACCACGGACCCCCCGCGCGACCGCACCTCGTCGAGGGCGGCGCGGACCAGGGTGCTGCCCAGCCCTGACTGCCCGGCGTCGGGATCGATCTCGGTGTGGGTGAACACGACGGTGTCGCCGCGGCGTTCGTAGGCGGCCAGCCCCAGCACGCGGTCGCCGTCGCGGATCTCGAACCGGTCGGCCTCGGGGACGTCGGTGACGGTGGTCTCCATGCCGCGGTCAACCCGCCGCCGGGGCGGGCTGTTCCGCGACCAGCCGCAGCGCGCGGGTGGGGCACTGCCGCACCGCCTCCTCGGCGTCGCGCAGCTCCGCGCCCTCGGGACGCGGGCGCAGCACCGTCACGGTCCCCTCGTCGCCCACCTCGAACAGGTCTGGCGCCAGGGCCTCGCAGGCGCCGGACCCCACGCAGCGCTCGAGGTCGGCCTCCAGGCGGTTCACCGGCCGCCCGCCAGCCGGGCCGGCAACCGCTTGAGCCCGTTGACGAACGAGGACCGGAGCCGGTCGGGCGGGCCGGTGACCTCCAGGTCGGGCAGCTGCTCGAAGACCCGCGTGAAGGTGACCGCCAGCTCGCGCCGGGCGAGGTGCGCGCCCAGGCAGAAGTGCGGCCCCTTCGACCCGAACCCGACGTGCGGGTTGGGGTCGCGGCCGAGGTCGAAGCGGTGCGGGTCGGGGAACACCGCGGGGTCGCGGTTGGCCGCGGCGTAGAAGAGCAGGAACTTGTCCCCCGCGGCGAACGGGTAGCCGTTCAGCTCGCCGTCGCGGGTGGCGGTGCGGCGCATCCAGGTGACCGGGCTGGTCCACCGCACGATCTCCTCGACCGCCGTGCGGGTGAGCCCGGGGTCGGCGACCCAGCGGGCACGCTGGTCGGGGTGCTCCTGCAGCGCCAGCAGCCCCTGGGAGATCGCGTTGCGGGTGGTCTCGTTGCCGGCCACCAGCAGCAGGATGAAGAACGAGGCGATCTCCTGGTGGGTGAGCTTCTCGCCCTCGACCTCGGTGGTCACCAGCGCCGTCGTCAGGTCGTCGGTCGGGTGCGCCAGCCGCTCGGCGGCCAGCCGCTCCATCAGCCCGGCCAGCTCGATGCCCGCCATGAGCACCCCGGTGAGCGGGTCCTCCTCGTCCTCGACGAGCTCCGGGTCACCGCCGGAGAGGATGACGTTCGACTTGGCCAGCACCATCGCGCGGTCCTGCTCCGGGACGCCCATCATGTCGCAGATGACCCGCAGCGGGATGGGGGCGGCGAGGTCGGCGACCACGTCGAACGTGCCGTCCCCCTCGGCCGCCTTCCGGCGCACCGCGGCCAGGACGTCGTCGACGACGACCGCCACCGAGTCGACCACCCGTTCGAGCATCCGCGGCGTGAACGTCTTCGCGACGATGCGGCGGATCTTGGCGTGCCGCGGGTCGTCCATGCTGATCAGCGAGCCGTAGAACTCGTTGAGGTCGGCCGGGATGTCCTGGATGGAGACGGCTCCCTCACCCGAGCAGAAGACGGCGGGCTGCGAGCTGATCGCCTCCAGGTCGGCGTAGCGGGTGACCGCGTGGTATCCGGGCCCGCTCGGCAGGTTGGGGATCTCCGGCTCGGCGAAGAAGGCGAACGGGCGCTGGGCGCGGAGCCGGTCGAAGACGGCGTGCCGCTCGGCCGGCGGGCGGGACCAGAAGTCGCGGTCGGACAGGTCGATGCCGAGGTCGGCGGCGCCCGCCCTGCGGGGCTGCGGAACGGTTCCGGGAGCTGGTGCGGCGTCGACGGACACGAGAGGTCCTCCCTGGGCGGCGGTCGTGCTCCGCACGCTAGAGAGAATCGTGGTGACACACAACACACCCCGCGAGCCACCCGCCCGCGCAGGCACGGAGGCCCGGTCACCTGCTTGGCCGGGCCTCCAGCAGCTCGCACGACCGACAAGACCTGGGCCTCCCCGTGCAGCGGTACGAGCAGATCGCCTCCGGGCCGGCGAGGAGGTCTCGCGGCCGGAGCTCGCCGGCCGGCTGATGGCCCGCGCGCTGCTGAGCGGACTGGGGGTGTTCGAGTTCACCCCGCCACCGTGCGAGCCGAGCGCAGCGGCTCCGAGAGCCTCCAGCGGTCGCCGCGCGGGTGCTCGGCGGGAACGACCACGTCCCCGACCGGGCCGCAGGCGACCGGTCCGCCGTGGCCGGGTCGCCCCGTACCACCCGCGGGTGGTCAGGACAGCAGGGTCTGCTGCGGCGTGCGGCCGTAGGCCTGCCGGTAGGCGGCGGCGAACCTGCCGTGGTGGGCGAATCCCCAGCGCGCCGCGACGGCGGCGACCGTGGTGTCGGTGGTCAGATCGGCGGCCTGCAGCTCGCGGTGCACCCGATCCAGGCGTACCCGGCGCAGGTAGGCGGTCGGGGTGGTGTCCCGGTACCGGCGGAACGCCGCCTGCAGCGCCCGCGGCCCGATCCCGGAGGCGTCGACGATGTCGGCCAGGGTCAGCGGTTCGCCGGCGTGGGCGTCGATGTACTCGACCGTGCGCCGCACCGCCGCCGGCATGACCTGCCCGGGCGGAGCGGCGCCCGAGGTGCCGGTCGCCGTGTGGGGGAAGGCGGCCAGCACCGCCGCCGCGGCGGCATCGATCGCGGCGGCCCGGAAGATCGGCTCGGCGACAGGCGGGGCGTCGCCGGCGAACAGCGAGTGCAGGTAGCCGACCGAGTTCCGGCAGTAGCGGGCTGCGGCGGCGGACACCGGGGTGATGGCCTCGAAGCGGAACTCGCCCGGGTCCAGCCCGCTCTGCGCAGCGGCGCGCCGGGTGATCTCGCTCGTCGGGACCCGGACGACGTGGAGGTCGAGCCGCCGCCACTCGCAGGTGAACGCAGCGCCCTGGGGGGAACATCACCACGTCGCCGGCGACGATGCGGACCTGCTCGCCGTCGTGCGACACCTCCAGATCACCTCCGCCGAGCACGGCGATCCAGGTGTCGTGGACCGGATCGACGTCCTCACGGACGCTCATCGTGTGCTGCAGGACATCGACGGCGAGACCACCGACGGAAGCTGTCGCCTGGCGGTAGGCGAAGTTCTCCGGGGAGCCGCGGACCCGCAGCCGGTGCGGGGCGAAGGTGTCCCGGATGGCCTCGTGCGCCCGCACGACATCCCGGGTCGAGACCTCGAAGCGGTCCACACCTCTCGCCGACGGCACGTCTCGTCACCCCCTGCGCACGCCCTCCAGGATCCGGCGCGCCGTTGGGTCCACCGGTACCCAGGTTCCGCCGGTCTACCAGGAAACGAGCCGCCGGGGTCGTCCGCGACGCGCGGCTGTCGGCCGGAAAGCGAGCAACATCCGTTCCAGTATTTGAAGTTCCCGCCCGTCCTGCGGTGCAGTGGCACCCAGGCGTCACGAGCCGGAAGGGATCGCGGGAACCGGCGCTCGACCCGGTCGAGCGCCGCCGAGGGGTCCGGAGCACCCGCCGTGGCTGCGGGCAGCGGAGTCGGGAGGTGGGATGACGACGAGCCGGGGTGAGTCGGGGCGGAGTCGGGGCGAGGCCGGTCAGGGACCGTGGACCGTGGGCGCCGACGACCTGGCCGACCGGGACTGGTCCGGGGAGACGGTGCAGATGCCGAGCGGCAGGCTGCACGCGGTGGTCGGTGAGGGGCTGATCGTCGGTCGGGCGGTCTGCACCGCCCCGGTGGTGCTGCTGGACCCACGGGACTGGCGCTGGCCGGACGACGGGGCCGAGGAGTGGCCGCTGTGCTGGATCTGCCTGACCCTCACCCGGTGACCCGACCTGCCGACGAGCTGCGGGCGCCGCTGCCCGGCGACGGCATGCCAGGTCGGGCTCGCAGGTCGAGCCGGGGTCCGTCACCGAGGTCGGAGCGCCGAGAAGGGGCGTGCACCATGTCCGGCGACCGATCGCCGTTCACCGCCGGGGACAAGGAGCTGCTCAGCGCCTTCGCCGCCCCGGTCGGTGACGCGAGCGGCCGGCTGCACCAGGGCTCCGGTGCCCGTGGCGAGTGGTTGGTGGCCTCGGTGGAGGTCACCCGCGAGGTCCTGTCGGCCGGACCGGGCAGCGGGCCGGATCCCCTGCGGCTGATCGCCGAGCGGACCTGCGAGATCGGCGAGGCCGAGCTGGTGCTCGTCCTGCGGCCCACCGACCCCGCAGGCGACGAGCTGACCGTCGAGGTCGGCGTGGGCGCCGGCGCCGATCGCCTGCGGGGACGCCGCCTGCCCGTGCAGACGTCGCTGGCCGGGCGGGTGCTGACCTCCACCGAACCGGTCCGCCTGCCGCACCTGACCGACGCCGAGCTGACCGGTGAGGTCGAGCTCGGCCCGGCGATGGCCGTGCCGCTGCTGGGTTCCGGCCGCGTCCACGGCGCGCTCGTCGCGGCACGGCTCGACGGTCGTCCCGGGTTCACCGACGCAGACGCCGACGGGGCCACGACGTTCGCCCACCACGCCGCGCTGGCCCTCGAGCGCGCTGAAGCCCGGGCGCAGCACCAGCTCCACGCCCTGCTGGCCGACCGTCAACGCATCGCCGACGACCTGCACGACCACGTCATCCAGCGGCTGTTCGCCACGGGGCTGAAGCTGCACGGCGTCGCCGGTGGTGCGCTCACCGGCCGGGCGGCCGACCGGCTGCGCACGGCGGTCGACGACCTGGACGAGGTCATCGACACGATCCGCGCGGCGATCTTCCACCTCGACTCCCCGCTGCGCACTCGACGGGAAGACGTGCGCGACCGGTTGCTGCAGGTACTCGCCGACGTCCGTCCTGCTCTCGGCTTCGACCCCTCGCTGCGCATCTCCGGGCTACCGGACGATCTGCCACCCGATGTCGTCGGCGACCTGCTCGCCGTCACCCGGGAGGCGCTGACCAACACCGCCAAGCACGCCCGGGCGTCCACCGTGGACGTCGACGTCCGGACCGGCGACGGCCGGCTGACCCTGCGGGTGACCGACGACGGGAGCGGCGTGGGTGACGCCACCCGGCGCAGCGGCCTGGCGGGCCTCCGGCGCCGTGCCGACGGTCACGGCGGCGCCTTCCACATCTGCCCCGCCCACCCCCGGGGCACGCGGCTCACCTGGTCGGTGCCGCTCGGCCGGCGCCACGACCCGGACCACGTCGGCACGCCGCCGGTCGCCGGTACCCGATCGGGGCCGCGATGACCAGGGCCGATGGCGCACGGCCCGGGTGCCCCTGCGACTGGCGAACCGGAACATGCGGGACGGAGTGTGGGTCCATGGAGATCGGGGCCACCGCGATGCTGCCCTGGGACGACGCCGCCGCGGCCCGCTCGGCGCTGCGCACGCGGCTGCGTGACGTCGTCGAACGCCGCGAGATCCCGGAGAGCGCGCTGGACGGGGCCACGATGGTGGTCGCCGGACCGGTCACCGTCACCGATGCCGGGGGCCGTACCTGGTTCCAGTGGGTCGCGACGCTCAGGATGCCGTCGGCGGCCGCAGCCGCCCCGCTGCCGTCCGACCCCACCGCCGTGGAGGACCCACCCGCTCCGGGCGGTCCGGCTGCCCGGCCGACCGTGGACGACCTCCGCCTGCTCCGGCATCGCGTCGGCTGACAGTGAGGTGTAGGCGGACGGGGTCACCCCGGCTGGTCGGACTCCTCGGCTGACCGACGCTTGGCCGTCTGGGACCGGATTCGTCGATCGGTGCGGGGTGGCCCCGTCCGCTGCACGTCACCGGAATCGAGCTCCGAGGCGACCACGCCACCGGCGTGCTCACCGCCGACGGGCATCGGCTGCTGGTTGTGCCACGGCGGACGACCGGCACTCCCCGCTCCATCTGCCGACATCCTGCCCGCGACCCGACGCCGGAACCCACGTGCTGGTCCCGGTCCACGACCTGCACATCCGCGTCATCGACACCGCCACCGCCACCGGCGAGCAACTGCGCGCGCTCACCCTCGGTCCGCCCCTCGACCACCAGCCGACCAGCCGGACCCACCCCGGAAAAGCGCTAGCCCGGGCCCACTTCCGTGGGGCCCGGGCTATGCCGATGTCCTGCGACATCACAGTGGTAGCGGGGACAGGATTCGAACCTGCGACCTCTGGGTTATGAGCCCAGCGAGCTACCGAGCTGCTCCACCCCGCGTCGGTCTCCCCACCGTACACCCCTGCGTGCCACGGCGGGTCCCCCGGCGGGACCTCGCGCGGAGCACCCCCGCGACCGCGACACTGGTCCCAGCCGCTCTCCCCAGGAGGTCCCGTGTCCCGTCCCCCCACCGGCCTGCACAACGTCGATCTGCTGGCCGTCTACCTCAACGACCACCTGGCCGCCTCGATCGGGGGCATCGAGCTCGTGCGGCGGATGATCGGCGTGCACGGGGGCACGCAGTACGAGCCCCCGCTCCAGCAGCTGCTGACCGAGCTGCACGAGGAGAACGCCGCGCTCCGGGCGATCATGGTCGACCTGGGGCTCCCCGTGCAGCGGCACAAGCAGGTCGCGCTCTGGCTCGGCGAGAAGGTCTCGCGGCTGAAGCTCAACGGCCGCCTGCTCTCCCGCTCCCCGTTGAGCGACCTCGTGGAGTTCGAGTTCCTCGCCTCCGCCGTCCGGGCCAAGCGCAGCGGCTTCGAGAGCCTCCGCGAGGTGGCCGACGCCGACCACCGCCTGGACGCCGACCGGCTCGACCAGCTCGTCGAGCAGGCGAACCGGCAGCACGCCTGGCTCACCACGACCCGGCGCGAGGTCGCCGCGCGGTTGTTCGGCGGGAACGCCCACGCACCTGACGCGGCCGCCGGCGACTGAGGCTCCCCGCGCCCTGCTCGACGACCCGGTCGGCCGCCGGGACGGGTTTGCGGTCCGCGCCCGGCGAACACACCGATGGGGACCGAAGGCGCCGAGGGGCGCTGCACCCACGTGGCGCGGCGGGCCGCGCCCACCACGGGAGGGAGCTGCCGTGCGCGGAACGGACGGAGCCGGGACCGGTCAGGTCGTCGTCGTGACCGGCGCGAGCGGGGGGATCGGCCGCGCCGCCGCGGTCGCCTTCGCCCGCAGGGGGGACCGGGTCGCCCTGCTGGCCCGGGGTGAGAAAGGCCTGGCCGGGGCCGCCGCGGACGTCCGGGAAGCCGGCGGCACCCCGCTGGTGGTCCCGGTGGACGTCGCCGACGCGGCGGCCGTCGAGGCGGCGGCGAACCGGGTGGAGGAGGAGCTCGGGCCGATCGACGTCTGGTGCAACGTCGCCTTCAGCACGGTGTTCGCGCCGTTCGAGGAGATCACCGCGGAGGAGTGGGAGCGCGTCACCCGGGTCACCTACCTGGGGTTCGTGCACGGCACCATGTCGGCGCTGCGGCGGATGAGGCCACGCGACCGCGGGGTGATCGTGCAGACCGGCTCGGCGCTCGCCTACCGCGGCATCCCCCTGCAGAGCGTCTACTGCGGGGCCAAGCACGCCATCAAGGGTTTCACCGAGTCGCTCATGACCGAGCTGCGGCACGACGGCAGCAACGTGCGCGTCACGATGGTCAACCTGCCGGGGGTGAACACCCCGCAGTTCGACTGGGTGCTCAACAAGCTGCCCGAACGGCCGCAGCCGGTGCCCCCGATCTACCCGGTCGACACGATGGCCCGAGCGCTCGTGCACGCGAGCGAGCACCCCCGGCGCCGTGCGTGGTGGGTCGGCAACCCGACCGTCTGGACGATCGTCGGCAACAAGGTCTGGCCCCAGTTCATGGACTGGTACCTCGCCCGGAACGGGTACGAGGGGCAGCAGCGCGGCGAGCCCGCTTCGCCGGGCGACCCGGTCAACCTCTGGGAGCCGGCCGACGGGCCCGACGGGCGCGACTTCGGGGCCCGGGGCAGCTTCCGGCACCGGACACGGGACCGGGATCCGCAGATCTGGGCCTCCCGCCACCACGGGACCCTCGCCGCACTCGGCGCCGGGGCGGTCGCCTCGGGGCTGGCCGCCTGGCGCCGGGCGCGCTGACGGCCCTCAGGAGGGGGCGCCGGCGGCCGCGGCGTCCCGCTCGGCCGCGCGGGCCCGCTGCGGCTCGACGGTGTACTTCGGGTCCCGCGCGCTGGCCAGGCCGGCGTCGAAGACGCCGAAGCGGGTGACCGCCGAGCCGGCCGCCAGGAGGGCCCCGCCGAGCAGCGCGGGGACCCGCCGCCGGCCGGCGGCGAGGGTCAGCGCCGTCCCGGTCACCGTGCAGGCGCGGGCCGCCCGCAGCAGCCGGCCCGCCCGTCCGGTGCGGTACGGCTCGCTCACCAACCCGTGCCCGTGCTCGATGCGGTGCATGGCGGCCAGCTCGACCAGCGCACCCGTGACGGCCACCTGCCGGGCCGGCCCGGCCTCCTCCGCGGGGCTGCAGGCGACGGCGATGCCGCCGCCCGCGGCCATCGCCGAACCGGCGAACGCGAACGGCAGCTCGCGGTGCGCCTCGTGCCAGGACGGCACGGCGGTGTCGGCGAGCAGCGCGGCGGTGTAGGTCGTCATCGGCCCGCCGAGCGCCGCCGCCCCCAGCCCGGTGAGCAGCCGCAGCCGCGGGAAGCGGCCGAGCAGGTGGGCACCGGCCGTCGCCGTGGTCAGCGCGCTGAACGGCGCCAGCACCCACGACCCCACCGACAGCGGCGAGGTCGGCTTGAAGACCCGCAGCATGTTGAGGAACCGCGCGGGCCGGCCCAGGTCGTGGATGAGGAAGCCCACCGACGTGAGCGCTCCGCCTCCCGCGGTCAGGTGCGCCGCCCGGGCCAGGGCCGGGCGGCCGGTCAGCTCCGCCATGGTCCCCAGCAGCGCCGAGGTACCCGCCGCCCCGCCGAGGAAGAGGTACAGCGGCACGTCCGGCGTCTTCCACACCGGCGGCTTGATGACCGGGCGCCCGTAGTAGGAGGTGAACTCGGCCTCGCCCACCACCGACTCGCCGGGGCGGGGCGGCCGGCCCCCCGACCGGCGGCGCCGCTCCCGGTCCTGCGCGGGCGGGCCGTCCGCCCGGCGCCAGCCGGCCCCGGGGACGCCCTCGGCCGCCGTCACCGGCGTCGTCCCGCGAAGGCCGAGGCCACCACGCCGACGACCAGCGCCGCGCCCGCCGCGACGTGCCGCCACATCGACGGCAGGTCACGCGTGGTCACCACCGGGTCCGGCGGCAGGCCGTAGACCTCCGGTTCGTCCAGCAGGAGGAAGAACGCGCCCGCTCCCCCCACGCCGTCGTCCTCGTCGTGCCCGTACAGGCGGGCGCCCTCGACCCCCTTCTCCTGGAGTGCCGCCAGCCGGGCGTCGGCACGGGCCCGGAGCTCGTCGAGGTCGCCGAACTGGATGGACTCGGTGGGGCAGGCGCTCGCGCACGCCGGCTGGAGCCCGTCGGTCAGCCGGTCGTAGCACAGGGTGCACTTGAACACCCGGCCGTCGTCCTGCCGCTGGTCGATCACGCCGTAGGGGCAGGCGGGCACGCAGTACCCGCAGCCGTTGCAGATGTCCTCCTGCACGACGACGCTGCCGAACTCGGTGCGGAACAGCGAGCCGGTCGGGCAGACGTCCAGGCAGGCGGCGTGCGTGCAGTGCTTGCAGACGTCGGAGCTCATCAGCCACCGGATCTCCCGGTCGCCCGACGTGGTCTGCTGGGGTGCGCTCTGCTCCGCCGTGGTCGACGACGCGGGCACCCCGGGGTGGACGACCGGCGGATCCGCCAGCGGGCGCTGCCCACCGGCGCTGCCCGGCGCACCGACGGTGGGCATCGGCAGGTCGACGGCGCGGCTCTGCTCGACGAAGGCGACGTGCCGCCAGCTGTTGGCGCCCAGCATGCCGGTGTTGTCGTACGAGGCCCCGGTCAGCCCGAGCTGGGCCCGGTTCCCCTCGGCGTCGTCCATCGGGAGGGTGTTCCACTCCTTGCACGCCACCTCGCAGGCCTTGCAGCCGATGCACACCGAGGTGTCGGTGAAGAAGCCGACCCGGGGCGGGTGGTCCTCGCCGTAGCCCCGCTCACCGGCGACGTCGGGGACCGGCCCGAACAGCCGGTTGCGCGGGTCGTCGCCGGAGAACGCGGTGCTCGCCGAACTGATCGTCGTCATGACCGCTCCTCGATCGGGGCCCGGCCGTTGGGCCCGAGCCGTCCGCTGGCGACGCCGGCCCGGCGGCGGTGCTCCTCCACGAACTCGACCAGCGCCGGTCCGCGGGGCCGCCGCCCGGGCCGGATGTCGCAGGTGGCCACCTTCGACTCCTGGATGTGCACGTTGGGGTCCATCACGACCCCGAGCAGCTCGTTGGCCGAGTCACCGGTGGTGATGCCGTTCTGCCCCCAGTGGTACGGGATGCCGATCTGGTGCACCTCGCGGCCGGCGATCCGCAGCGGGCGCATCCGCTCGGTGACCAGCACCCGCGCCTCGATGGCGTTGCGGGCGCTGACCAGCGTGGCCCAGCCCATGTGCTCCAGCCCGCGCTCGGCGGCGAGCTGGGGGCTCACCTCGCAGAAGAACTCGGGCTGCAGCTCGGCGAGGTACTCCAGGGTGCGGCTCATCCCGCCGGCGGTGTGGTGCTCGGTGAGCCGGTAGGTGGTGACGACGAACGGGAAGACCTCGCTCATCGCCGGGTTGGCCCGGTTCCAGGCGCCCCGGAGCTCCTTGCGCGCGGGGTTCGCCTGCCGCTCGTACAAGGGGTTGGGCACCGGTGACTCGGCCGGCTCGTAGTGCGTCGGCATCGGCCCGTCGGCCAGCCCCGCCGGCACGAACAGCCACGCCTTCCCGTCGCCCTGCATGATGAACGGGTCGGTGCCGGAGAGGGCGTCCTCGGCGGTCGCCCCCTCGTCCGGGACGTGGTCGGGCCGCTTGGTGGCCTGGAAGTCCGGGACGTCGGGCCCGGTCCACTTCCCGGTGTCCTCGTCCCAGTACACGTACTTCTTGCGCTCGCTCCACGGGCGCCCCTGGGGGTCGGCCGAGGCGCGGTTGTACAGCACCCGGCGGTTCATCGGCCACGCCCAGCCCCACTCGGGCGCCACCAGGTCCTGCTCCGTGCGCGGCTTCTTCCGGTTCGCCTGGTTCACCTCGTCGGCGAAGACGCCGGAGTAGATCCAGCACCCGCAGCTGGTCGAGCCGTCGTCGGCCAGCTCGGTGTACCCGGACACCGCCGTGCCGTCCGGCCCGGTACCGCTGATCTCGCGGAGCACCGCGTGCGCGCTGGGTTCGTCGTGGGGCCCGTGCGTCGGGTAGTCCCAGGTGAGCTCGAGGACCGGCCGGTCGCGGGGGTCGGTGGAGCCGGCGAGCTTCTCGCGGATGGTGCGGCCGAGGTGGAAGTAGAACCAGAGGTCGCTGCGGCAGTCCCCCGGCGGCTCCACCGCCTGGGAGTGCCACTGCAGCAGCCGCTGGGTGTTGGTGAACGAGCCGTCCTTCTCCACGTGCGCGGCCGCGGGCAGGAAGAAGACCTCGGTGGGGATCTGCTCGGTGACCAGCTCGCCGGTCTCGATCTCGGGGCCGTTCTGCCAGAAGGTCGCGGACTCGATCATCTGCAGGTCCCGGACGACGAGCCACTCGAGGTTGGCCAGCCCCAGCCGCGACATCTTCCCGTTGGCGTTGCCCACGACGGGGTTCTCGCCGACCAGGAAGTAGCCGGGCACGGTGCCCTGGATCTGCTCGGCGATGGTCGTGTAGTTGCTGTGGTCGCCGGTCAGCCGCGGCAGGTGGTCGAAGCGGAAGTCGTTCTCCGGCTGCGCGGCCTCCCCCCACCAGGCCTTGAGCAGGCTGACGGCGTACTTCCGCATGTTGCCCCAGTAGCCGACCGAGCCCGACGCCTCGGCGACGAAGTCGTCCAGGTCCCGGTCCTCGCGGGCGTGCGGCATCGGGATGTACCCGGGCAGCAGGTTGTACAGCGTCGGGATGTCGGTCGACCCCTGGATGCTGGCGTGCCCGCGCAGGGCGAGGATCCCGCCACCCGGCCGGCCCATGTTGCCGAGCAGCGCCTGCAGCACGCTCGCGGCGCGGATGTACTGCACACCCACGGTGTGCTGGGTCCACCCGACCGAGTAGACGAAGGCGCTGGTGCGCTCGCGCCCCGAGTTGCTGGTCAGCGCGTCGGCCACCTTCAGGAACACGGCGGGCTCGATGCCGCAGACCTCCTGCACCATCTCCGGGGTGTAGCGCGCGTAGTGGCGCTTGAGCACCTGGAACACGCACCGCGGGTGCTGCAGCGTCTCGTCGCGCTGCGGCTTCCCGCCCACGGGCATCCCCCCGCTGCCGGCCTGCTCCGAGCTGCCCTCCGAGTGCTCCTCGGCGTCCGGTGCGCTCCCCGGCTGCCCGCCTCCCGCGGAGCCCGAGGCCCCGGGCTTGGGGGCCTGGCGCTGCCCGGCGGCGGCGGTCACCGACGTGCCCTCGTACTGCCACGTCGTCTCGTCGTACTGCCCCTTCCCGGGGTCGTACCCGGAGAACAGCCCGTCGAGGTCCTCGGTGTCCCGGAAGTCCTCGCGCAGGATGGCCGCCGCATTGGTGTAGGCGGTGACGTACTCGCGGAACTCCAGGCCGTGGGAGAGCACGTGGTTGATCAGCCCGCCGAGGAGGGCGATGTCGCTCCCCGCCCGCAGCGGCACGTGCACGTCGGCCAGCGCGCTGGTGCGGGTGAACCGCGGGTCGACGTGGATGACCGTGGCGCCCCGCGCCTTGGCCTCCATCACCCACTGGAAGCCCACCGGGTGGGCCTCGGCCATGTTGGAGCCCTGGATGACGATGCAGTCGGAGTTGGCCAGGTCCTGCTGCGGCATCGTCGCGCCGCCGCGACCGAACGTGGTCCCCAGACCGGGGACCGTGGAGGAGTGCTATATGCGCGCCTGGTTCTCGACCTGCACCGCGCCCAGGGCGGTGTAGAGCTTCTTCATGAGGTAGTTCTCCTCGTTGTCGAGGGTCGCCCCTCCGAGGCTCGCTATCCCCATCGTGCGGTTGACGCGCTTGCCGTCGACCTCGTCCTGCCAGGTCTCGCGCCGGGTACGGATGACCCGGTCGGCGATCATGTCCATCGCGGTGTCGAGGTCGAGGTCCTCCCACTCCGTCCCGTACGGGCGGCGGTAGCGGACCCTCGTCTCGCGGGTCGAGTTCGTGACGAGGTTCTTGCTGGCCGCGCCCTTGGGGCACAGCCGGCCACGGCTGATCGGCGAGTCGGGGTCCCCCTCGATCTGGGTGACCTCCCCGTCCTGCACGTACACCCGCTGGCCGCAGCCCACCGCGCAGTAGGGGCACACGCTCTGCACCACCCGGTCCGCGGTGGCCGTCCGGGGGGTGAGGGTGTCGGTCCGCCTGCTCCGGACGGCGTCGCCGCGGCCGGACCGGTCCTCGCCGGTGAGCTGCCGGACCACCGGCCACGCATCGAGCCAGGTCTTCACGCGCGCCTCCTGCGGGCCCGCCCCTCGGGGAGGCGGACGGGGTGCCGGGCGTGCAGGCACGGTCTCGGGTTGCACACCACGGCCCGTTCGGCTGCCGGTCCCGACGCTAGCCACCCGCCGGGCGACCCGCACGTCCGAGCAGGTGATCGCCGCCGTCGGCTGGCCCCTGGGCAGGTCCTCGCCCAGCATGGGGACGGTGAGCGGGAAGCCGGATGCCGTCGTCGTCGGCTCGGGGCCGAACGGGCTGGCAGCGGCCCTGCGGCTGGCCGCCGCCGGCCTGCGGGTGCAGGTCCTCGAGCGCGACGCGCGGCCCGGTGGCGGGATCCGGTCGGCCGAGCTGACCCGGCCGGGCTTCCTCTCCGACGTCTGCGCCTCGGTGCACCCCATGGCCGCCGCCGCGCCGTTCTTCCGCGAGTTCGACCTCCCGTCCCGCGGCGTGCGGCTGCTCCACCCGGAGATCCCCTACGCCCACCCCCTCGACGGCGGCCGGGCCGCGGTGGCCCACCGGTCGCTGGAGGAGACGGCCGACGGGTTCGGGCCCGACGGCCCCGCCTACCGCCGGCTGCTCGGCCCGCTGGTCGACGCGGGGGACGACCTGGTGGAGTACTTCCTCGGGAGCGCGCTGCGTCGCATCCCCACGCGGAGCCTCCCGGCGATGGCCTCGTTCGCCGTCAACGGCCTGCCGAACGTCCGCTGGCTGGCCCGCCGGTGGTTCCGCACCGACGCCCCGCGGGCGCTCCTGGCCGGAGCGGCAGCGCACGGGACGCTGGACCTGACCCGCGCGATCACCGGCGGGTTGGGGCTGCTGCAGGGGATGCTCGCCCACCACGGCGGCTGGCCGCTGGTCGAGGGCGGCTCGCAGCGGATGGCCGACGCGATGGTCGGCGCGCTCCGGGAGCAGGGCGGCGAGGTGGTGACCGGGCACGAGGTCACCGACCTGCGCGAGTTCGACGGCGTTCCCGCCGTCCTGCTGGACACCACGCCCCGGGCCTTCGTCCGGATGGCCGGCGACCGGGTCCACGAGGGGTACCGCCGCTGGGTGTCGCGGTACCGCCACGGCCCGGGGGTGTTCAAGATCGACTGGGCGCTGTCGGAGCCGGTGCCCTGGACCCATGCCGCCGTCCGCCGCGCCGGCACGGTGCACCTCTCCGGCGACCTCGAGGAGACGGTCGCCGCCGAGTCCGCCCCCTCCTCGGGGCGCCACACCGACCGGCCGTTCGTGATCGCCGTGCAGCCCACCGTGGCCGATCCGACGAGGGCTCCGTCCGGCGGGCACGTGCTGTGGGCGTACGCGCACGTGCCGAACGGCTCCGACGCCGACCTCACCGACCGGATCGAGGCGCAGGTGGAGCGGTTCGCCCCCGGTTTCCGCGACACGGTGCTCGCGCGGCACACCATGCGCGCACCCGAGATGGAGGCCTACAACCCCAACTACGTCGGCGGGGAGATCTCCAACGGCGAGGCGTCCCTCCGGCAGATGCTCGCCCGCCCGGTGCCCCGGTGGAACACGTACAGGACCCCCGTACCCGGCACCTACCTGGCCTCCTCGGCCACCCCACCGGGGCCCGCGGTCCACGGCATGTGCGGCGACAACGCGGCGCGGGTGGCGCTGCGCGAGGTCTTCGGGGTGCCGACGGCGCCGCCCCTGCGACCGCCCGCGACCTGACGTCCGCGCTCGCGGTCCGGGTTCGGCGCCCGGTGCCCCCGGGTAGCGGACGCGGTGCCGCACCCGCCACCCGACCGAGCGCGAGGAGCACCGCCATGAGCGAGCCGAGCCCGAGCAGCTCCACCAGCGACCTGCTCCAGTCCCTGGGCGCCGACCTCTCCACCCTGGTCCGGAAGGAGCTGCAGCACGCCCAGGCCGAGCTGGCCGGGAAGGCACGGCAGGCCGGTCGCGCCGGCGCGCTCCTCGGCGCCGCCGGCGTCCTCGGGGCGATGGCCGTCGGCGGCTCCACCGCCCTGCTGCTGCGCCTCCTGGACCGCAGGCTCAGCCCCACGACCTCCGCCGCCCTGGCGAGCGGCCTCCTCGCCGGCGGCGCCGGTGCGCTGGCGGCCGGCGCCCTGGCCGAGCTCCGCCGGGCGTGGCCGATCGTCCCGGACGAGGTGGTGGACAGCCTCCGCGAGGACGTCCACGCCGTCACCACCATCGAGGGCCCCCCGGCGACGGGCTGAGCGGGCTCAGCGGCCTGCGGCGTCCAGCGCCGGGCGGGCCCGGCCGGGCATGGGCGGGACCGGCACGGGCGGCCCGTCCTCCGCGGGCGCGGAGCGCACCAGCCGCAGCACGAGGACGACGGCGGCCAGCAGGTAGACCGGCGTGCCGGTGGCCCACAGGACCGCGCCGGCCACCTGCTGGTCGGCCACCGGGTCGAAGCCGTGGTCGGCCGCCGTCCCGACGTACACCTCGTACCAGGGGGTGGACGACAGCATCATGGCCCCGCCGAGCACCGCCTCCCCGAACGCCGGCACCAGGACGGCGACCAGCCCGGCCACCAGCTGGCCGAGCCGCCGGCGCGGGATCCGCAGCACGCACCACCAGAAGACGGCCGCCGCGGCGAGGAACGTCAGGTGCTCGGCGACGTGCAGGGCCTCCGAGCGCACCGCGGCCTCGTAGGCGCCGGGCAGGTGCCACAGGAGCACGACCGCGAGGTACCCCACGGCGACGACGAGGACGACGCCGGGACGGCGGGCACCCCGGACCACGGCCGCCCACGGCCGGGCGACCACGTCCCGGGCGCGGGGCGGCAGGGCGCTGAGCACCCGCGGCACCGGGTCGGCGACGACCAGCAGCGGTGCGGCCACGATGGTCAGCAGCAGGTGCTGGACCATGTGCGCGGTGAGGGAGTCCTCCGCGAGCCGCTCCAGCGGCGAGGCGAGCGCGGCGCCGAGGGCCGTCAGGCCCGCCAGCCACGCCGCTCCCGGGGCGGCGACCGCCCAGGGGGACCGGCGGCGTGGGGCCGACCACGCCAGCAGGCAGGTGTAGCCCAGGGCGGCCAGCCCGAGCAGGGCGATCGTGGTCGCCGACCAGTCGCCGCCACCCAGCGCGTGGGCCAGCGTGCTGCCGGGACGCGGGGCGCTCACGGCCCGGCCCCCGTGGCGACGACGCCGAGGAGCGTGTGCATGCCCGCGGCGTGGTGACCGGTCACCGTGCACCAGAGCTCGACGCGCTCGTCCGCCGCCACGGTGAAGCCCAGCTCGTGCACCTCCCCGGGGTCGAGCACCGGCGTGACCGCGCGCTGGTCGCCGTCGACGCGGACGGCGAGGTCGTGCGGCGCGGCCCCGGCGTTGGTCACCACCAGCTCGACGTCCCCCGCGGCCAGCGGCCGGCCCTCGGTGACGATCTCCCACTCGGTCAGCCCGACCCGCTGCTCGGCCGCCGGTGGGCCGGCCGCCGGCGGCGGGGCCTCGGCGGTGCACCCGGTGAGGCCCACGGCGACCGCAAGCGGCAGCAGCGCGCGGGCGGGGTGCGCGGTCACGCCTCCCCCAGCAGGTCGCGCACCGCGTCGGCGGCGGGGTGGCCGGGGGCCAGCTCCAGGAAGCGCCGCAGGGTGGCGTCGGCCGCCGGGTCCCCGAGGGCGTGCTCGGCGGAGCCGAGCATGAGCAGCGCCTCCGGGTGCTCGGGCACCGCGTCGAGCACGGTCCGCACCAGGGGCACGGCCTCCCCCGGCCGGTCGTCGCGGAGCAGCGCGAAGGCCAGCGACAGCGCCACCGCCAGGTCCTCCGGCCGCTCCTCGAGCACCGCCCGGTAGGCGGTCGCCGCCTCGGCGAACCGGCCCTCGTCGTCCAGTGCCCGGGCCTGCCGGAGCAGCTCGCCGGCGAGGTCGTCCGCCGCTGCCCCTTCCCGGCCGGCCGGGACGCCAACCTCCTCCGACCCGGCCGCGGCGGGTGCGAGGGCGCGCGGGACGGCGACCGCGGCGACCGTGCCGACCACGGCCACCGCCACCACCGGGAGGAGGACCGCGGGCCGCGGCAGCCGTGCCCGCGCCGGCGCGGCGCCGGAGGGTGCGCCGTCGCGCCCGGCCGGGGCCTCGCGGGGGGACGGCTCGGCCGAGGTGATCCGCAGGACCTCCGCGAGCACCTCGTCCTCGGCCGCCTGCGCGGGCCCCCCGGACCGCGAGCCGGAACGCACGTCGTCCAGCAGCTGCAGCGCCGCTTCCAGCCGCTCGTCGTCGCCGGAACCGGTGAGCCGGTCGCGGCGGCCGAGCGCGGCGGCCACCGCCGCCTCGGCGGCTGCCCGCTCGGCGGGCGTCAGCGCGGGCCGGGCGGTGGGCCTCCGGCGGGTCACCAGGACGCCGACCGCGACCACGCCGCCGAGCAACGCGACGCCGGGCAGCACCACCAGGGCCCAGCCCACGCCCTCCCGCGGCGGGTCGAGCAGGATCCACTCGCCGTAGCGGGTGACGAAGTGTGCGCGGATCTCCTCGGGCGTCTCGCCCGCGGCCACCCGCTCGGCGATGACCGCGCGCATGCCCCGCGCCGCCGGCGCCGCCGAGTCCGCCGCCGACTCACCGGCGCAGGTGGGGCACCGCAGCCCCGTCGCGATCTCGCGGGCGGCCTCCGCCGGGTCGGTGCGCGGGGCGGGCTCCTGGCGCCACCAGAGGGCGGCGACCAGCGCGAGGGCCGCGAGCACGACGGCCGCGACCCGCAGCCGGGCGCTCACGCCTCCTCCAGGAGGGGCAGCACTTCCTCGGCCAGCCAGGCTGCGGAGACCGCACCCACCCGCCGTGCGACGACGGTCCCGTCCCGGTCGACCACGAAGGTCTCGGGCACGCCGGTGGTGCCCCACTCGACCGCCAGCCGGCCGTCGGCGTCGACGATGCTCGGGAACGACGTCCCGCCCACGCCGGCGAGGAACTCCCGCGCGGCGGCGTCGTCGTCGTTGACGTCGATCCCCACGAGCCGCAGGCCCTGCGGCCCCCACTGCCCGGCCGTCTCCACCAGCAGCGGCATCTCCTCCCGGCAGGGCGCGCACCAGGACGCCCAGACGTTGACCAGGACCACCGAGCCGCGCAGCTCCGCGAGGTCGGCGTGGCCTCCGTCGAGCGTGGTGCCCGCCAGCGGCGGGGCCGGACCGCCGACCATGGCGGTGGCGGACGCCTCCTCGCGGGGGCGGTCGAGCGCGAGGGCCAGCGGCACCACCAGCGCGAAGCCCGCGAGCAGGGCGGCCACCAGCAGCAGCCCCCGCCGCCGGCCGCTCACCGCTCCCCCGGCGCCAGGCTCGGCACGGGCTCGCCCGACGTCGCCCGGTGCCCCCGCACCCGGCGGGCGGGCCAGCCCGCGAGGACCGCCCCGAGGGCCATCACCCCACCGGCGGCCCAGAGCCAGGACACCAGCGGGTTCACGGCGATGCGGAGCAGCGCCCAGCCACCGTCCGGGTCGACCTCGGTGACGGTCAGGTAGACGTCGCCGGCGAGCGTGGAGCGCACCGCCGGGGAGGCCACGGTGATCGCGTGCGCCGGGAAGGTGCGCAGCTCCGGCGCCGCCGCACCCCGGGCGCGGCCGTCCTCCGCCAGCGCCACCCGCGCGACGACGCGCATCTCCTGCGCCGTGCGCTCGCGCTCGACCGCGTCCAGCCGCGCCGTCCAGCCCGCCACCGCCACCGCGTTCCCCACCGCGACCCGCTGCTCCGTCGCCGTCGAGAACGAGGAGGACGCCGCGACGGCGACCGCGGCCAGCGCGACCCCGATGTGCACGACCAGCCCGCCGTGCAGCCGCCGCCGGCGGCGGACCGCTTCCAGCAGCGACCCCGGCCACGACCGGCCGGTGGCCCGCCGGGCGACCCGGGCGCCCTGCCCGACCAGCTGCACCGAGGTGGCGAGGACCAGGGCGGCGAGGCCGAACGCGGTCAGCGCCGCGGCCCCGGAGACGCCCAGCGCCACCAGGGAGGCGACCAGCGCGACGGAGACGGCGAGCGGCACCGCCACCCGGCGGGCGAGCGCCGGCACCGTGTCGCCGCCCCACGACACCAGGGGGCCCAGGGCCATGAGCAGCAGGACGACCAGGGCGACCGGCACCGCCATCTGGTTGAAGTACGGAGGGCCCACCGACACCTGGCTGCCGTCGGCGAGCTGGGCGAACACCGGGAACAGCGTGCCGAGGAGGACGGTGAAGGCCAGCCCGACGAGCAGGACGTTGTTGCCCAGGAACACCGTCTCCCGGGAGAGGCGGGCGTGCAGGGTCCCGTCGGGTCCGAGCCGGTCGGCGCGCCACACCAGCAGCACGGCGACGACGGCCAGGACGACGCCGATGAAGCCCAGGAGGAGCGCGCCCAGCGTCGACCGGCTGAAGGCGTGGACGCTGTCCACGATGCCGCTCCGGGTGAGGAAGGTGCCGACCAGCACGAGCACGAAGCCGGCCACCGCCAGGCAGACGTTCCACACCCGGAGGGTCGCCCGGCGCTCCTGCACCATCGCCGAGTGCAGCAGCGCCGTGGCGGTCAGCCAGGGCAGCAACGAGGCGTTCTCCACCGGGTCCCACGCCCAGTAGCCGCCCCAGCCGAGGACCGCGTAGGCCCACCAGGCGCCGAGGACGATGCCCAGGGTCAGGAAGGTCCAGGCGACCAGGGTCCAGCGGCGGACGGCGAGCAGCCAGCCCCGCCCGGTGTCGCCGGTGACGAGGGCCGCCACCGCGTAGGCGAACGGCACCGCGAGCCCGACGTAGCCCAGGTAGAGCAGCGGGGGGTGCGCCCCCATGAGCGGGTTGTCCTGCAGCAGCGGGTTGGGGCCCGGTCCGTCGGCCGGGACCGGGGAGACCCGCTCGAACGCGTTGCCGCCGAACAGCGCCAGCGCGAAGAAGAAGGTGGCGACGGCCGACAGGGTCACCAGCACCCAGGGGTGGTGCCGGGCCGCCCGGGCGTCGGGGCGGCGCGCGACGGCTGCGGTGTAGCCGGCGAGCACGACCAGCCAGAGCAGGAGCGAGCCCTCCAGCGCCGACCAGAGGCTGGTCACCCGGAAGTACAGGGGGACGGCGCGGCCCCCGTTCTCCGCCACGTACCGCACGCCGAAGTCGTGCGTGAGCAGCGCCCACTCGAGGACGGCGGCGGCCGCCAGCGCCGCACCGAGGACGGCGTAGGTGAGCCGCCGCGCGGAACGCGCCGGCACGCGACCGGCCGCCACCCCGACCCAGGCCGCGAGGGCCGTGACCGCCAGGACGACCCCCGAGGCCAGCGAGGCGGTCCCGAGCAGCGCCGTCACCCGGCCTCCCCGACGGGCCGGTACTCGTTGGAGTGCTTGACCAGCACCAGGTCGCCGACGAAGACGCCGTCGGCCCCGAGCCGCCCCTCGACGACGGCGCCCTGCCCCTCGGCGAACACCGCCGGCAGCGCGCCGGAGTAGACGACGGGGAGGGTGGCGACGCCGTCGGTGACGGCGAACCGCGCCTCCGACCCGACGCGCTCGACCGAGCCCACCTGCACCAGGCCGCCGAGCCGGAGCCGCTCGTCCTCCGGTGGCGGCTCCGCGAGGAGCTCGGTCGGCGTCCGGTAGTAGACGAGCGTGTCGGCCAGCCCGCTGACCCCCAGCAGGGCCAGCGCCCCGCCCACGGCCCCGACCACCACGAGGAGCCGCAGCGAGAGGGTGCGCCGCCGCTGCGCCGGCCGGCTCACCGGCCGTCCCGCCCCGGGCGGGTGGCCCACAGGTAGGCGAGCCACACGAGGGCGGTGAGCAGGAAGCCGAGGACCACCGCCAGCTGGCCGTTCACCGCCCGCCTCCCGGGACCACGGTGATGACCGGCGCGGCGCCGTCCGCGGGAGGGACGGCCGCCGGCTCGGACCCGGCCGCCCGCAGCCCGGCCACCCGGCGGCGGACGACCAGCACCGCCAGGAGCGTGAAGGCGACCACGCCCGCCGCCAGCGCCCACGCCATGACCGGGTCGATCGGCGGACTGCCGTCGGGGCCGAGCACGGTGGGCGGCTGGTGCAGCGTCCGCCACCACACGACCGAGAAGTGCACCACGGGCACGTTCAGGAAGGCGACGACGCCGACCGCGGCGGACCGGCGGGCGGCGACGTGCGGGTCGTCGGCCATCCGGCGCACGCCCAGGTAGGCGACGTAGACCAGCAGCAGCACCGTCGTCGTGACCAGCCGGGCGTCCCAGGTCCACCAGACGCCCCAGACCGGCCGGCCCCAGAGCATGCCGAGCCCGATGGCCAGCGCGGTCAGCCCGACCCCCAGCTCGGCAGCGGCCTGCGCGCACCGGTCGAAGCGCAGGTCACGGCGCACGAGGTAGGCGACGCTGCACACCAGGACGGTCGCGAAGGCGAGGTAGGCGACCCAGGCGGCGGGGACGTGCACGTACATCAACCGCTGCGCGGGCCCCTGCACCGCGTCCTCGGGGGCGACGAGCAGCGCCAGCACCAGCGCGATCCCGGAGGCGACGCCCGCGGCGGCGGGGAGGAGCGCTCCACCGGGCGCCGGGGTCCTGGGCACGCGCGCTCCTCCTGTCGAGCGGCCCCCCGACCGTGAGGTCTCGGGGACGGCTGGGTCGGCGGGACGCGGCCAGCCTCTCACTCCTCGAGGAGGAAGGGGAAGACGGCCCAGGCGGTCGCCCCGGCGACCAGGTCGTAGGCGACCAGCAGGGCGAGCCACGGCAGAGGGTCGGCGGCGGTCGCGGCCTGCGTCCCGGCGAGCAACGCGGGCAGCCCGGCGGGCAGGACGAGCGCGGCCAGGAGGCCCGCCCCACGGGCGGACGCCGCCAGGAGGGCTCCGAACACCGTCGTGCTCGCCGCGACCCCCACCAGACCCAGCACCGCGGCGGCGAGCCCGGCGACGGGTACCGCCCCGTCGAGCAGGAGGACGGCGAGGACGGTCCCCGTGCCCCAGGTGACCGCCAGCGCCGCCCAGAGGACGGCCGCCTTGGCCAGGAGCAGCACCCCGGGCGGGACCAGGCCGCGCAGCAGGTCCCAGGAGTCCTCGTCCCGCTCGGCCGCGGCGACCACCCGTGCCAGCGGGACGGCGGCGGTGAGCACGAGCAGCCACACCAGACCGGGTGCCGCGGTCCGCAGCGCGGCCGGGTCGGGGCCGAGCACCAGGCCGCCCAGGACGACGCCGGCCGCGACGAAGGGCAGCACCGACGCGAAGCCGTCGACGCCGCCCAGGGCGACTCGCGCGTCCCTCCGCACCAGCACCGCCACCGTGCGCAGGGTGCCGGCGGGGAGGTCCTGCCGCCGCGCGCCCCGACCGCTCACCCGAGCACCGTCACGGTGCCCGCCGCGAGCTCCAGCCGGGCGTCGGCCGCACCGAGGTGCCGGGCGACCTCCGAACCCGCGACGAGCACCGCCGAGCCCTCCCCGGCCAGCGCGGCCACCGTCCGGCGCACGGCGGCCCGCCCCTCGGCGTCGAGGTGCTCCGTCGGTTCGTCCAGGCAGACCACCGCCGGGGCGACGACGCGGGCGACGGCGAGGGTGACCCGGGCGTGCTGCCCCGCGGACAGCCGGCCGGCCTCCCGGTGCCACAGCTCCTCGGGGAGCCCGCAGGACGCCAGGGCCGCCGCTGCGGAGGCGGCCGGCTCCGGCCGCCCGGCCAGGGCACCGGCGAAGGCCACGGCCTCCACCGCCCGCTGCCGGCGGCGCGTCCCCGCGCCGGGGCGCAGGTAGAGCGCCCGCCCGGTGGCCGAGCGGCTGCCCGACGTCGGCTCGACCAGCCCGGCGGCGATCCGGAGCAGGGTGGTCTTCCCGGCGCCGTTCGCCCCGCCGACGACGCACACCGCCCCCGGCGCGAGCCGCAGCGTGAGGGGGGCGAGCACGGTGCGGCCCCCGTACCGGCAGGCCACCTCGTGGAGGGACAGCGCGGGCGGGCCCGCTCCGCCGGGGCTGGACTCGGTCATCGTGCCCAGGATCGTGCCACCGGGCGTGGCGCGACGGTGCAGTTGTGCGGCACGGCGGAGCCGCTAGGGTCGGCTGGGACCGCAGCGGGCCCGCCCGGGGAGGCGCTCCCGCCCACCTGCCCCGGAGGTCCGCGACCGTGCCTGCCGAACCCGCTCCGGTGGCGGCACCGGCGCCGGGCTCGGTGCTCGACCCCGTGGGTCCCGAGGCGGCGCAGATCGCCGGCCTCACCTGGTTCATGATCGTCCTGGGCGGCCTGCTGTGGCTGGCCACCGTGGTCTTCCTGGTGCTGGCGCTGCGGCACCGCGCGCACCGGGAACCGCGGGCGAACGACCGCGGCGCCAAGGCGTTCATCGCTGTGTGGGGGGTGGTCGTCCCCGTCGTCGTGCTGCCGATCGTCTTCGTCTACAGCCTGGTGGTCGGCGTCCAGACCTCACGGCCCGCGCCGCCCGGGGAGCTGACCGTCGAGGTCGTCGGCCACCAGTTCTGGTGGGAGGTGCGCTACCCCGAGGCCGGCGTCGTGACGGCGAACGAGATCCACGTCCCCGTCGACCGGCCGGTCCGGCTGGAGCTGACGTCCGCGGACGTGATCCACAGCCTCTGGATCCCCCCGGTGGCCGGGAAGCTCGACCTGTTCCCGGGCCACACGAACGTCCTCTCCCTGCAGGTCGACGAGGCCGGCCGGTACCTCGGCGAGTGCGCGGAGTTCTGCGGCATCCAGCACGCCCGCATGCAGTTCGTCCTGGTCGCCCAGGAGGAGGAGGAGTTCAGCGAGCACCTGCGCGCCCTGCAGGCGGGTCCCGCCGAACCGGGCAGCGACCTGGCGGAGGCCGGCCGCGAGGTGTTCCTGGCCGCCGGCTGCGGCCAGTGCCACCGCATCGAGGACGTCAGCGAGGGCGCGGACTTCGCGCCGGACCTGACCCACCTGGCGACGCGCGACACCATCGCCGCCGGGATGCTGGAGAACACGCGGGGCAACCTGGCCGGCTGGATCCTCGACCCGCAGGGGCTCAAGTCCGGCGTCCGCATGCCGCCGAGCAACCTCTCGGGCGAGGACCTGCAGGCGCTGCTGGCCTACCTGGAGGGCCTGCGGTGACCACCCTCCAGGACCCGCCCGCCACGGAGGACCGGCTCGCCGCCACCTGGGCCACCCAACCCGGGGCGGCCGGCTGGTTCACCGCGCTCAACCACAAGCAGGTGGCCCAGCGCTTCCTCGTCACCGCGTTCGTCTTCTTCGGCCTGGGCGGCATCCAGTCGGTGCTCATGCGCTGGCAGCTGGGCAGCGCCGAGAGCACCTTCCTCGACGCGCAGACCTACAACGAGCTGTTCACCATGCACGGCACGACGATGATGTTCCTCTTCGCCGTGCCGGTGGGTGAAGCGTTCGCGATGTACTTCCTGCCGCTGATGCTCGGCACCCGCGACCTGCCGTTCCCACGGCTCACCGCGTTCGGCTGGTACATCTACGTGCTCGGCGGGATCTTCCTCTACAGCAGCTTCCTGTTCGGCCAGGTGCCCGACGGCGGGTGGTTCGCCTACACCCCGCTCACCGGCCCCGAGTACTCCCCGAGCTCCTCGATCGACTTCTGGCTGCTCGGCGTGACCTTCGTGGAGATCGCGACGATCGCGGGCGCGATCGAGCTGGTGGTGCTGATCCTCCGCTACCGGGCGCCGGGCATGAAGATCAGCCAGATGCCCCTGCTGGCGTGGAACGTGCTGGTGACGGGGATCGCCGTCATCTTCGCGTTCCCGCCGCTGGTGGTCGCCAGCGTGCTGCTCGAGCTGGACCGCAAGGTCGGCACGCACTTCTACGACCCGGCGGCCGGCGGGGAGTCCCTGCTCTGGCAGCACCTCTTCTGGTTCTTCGGCCACCCCGAGGTCTACATCATCCTGCTGCCCGGCCTGGGCATCGTCTCCACGATCGTGCCCGTCTTCGCCCGCAGCCGGATCGTCGGCTACAGCCTGATCGCGGTCTCCACCGTCGCCATCGGCATCCTGTCGTTCGGCGTGTGGGTGCACCACATGTTCACCACCGGGATCCCGCAGCTGGGGCTCGCCTTCTTCTCCGTGGCCAGCTTGTTCATCCCGATCCCGAGCGCCATCCAGATCTCGGCGTGGATCGCCACGATCTGGCAGGGCCGGGCGGTCTGGAAGACCCCGATGATGTACGTCGTCGGGTTCATCGTGATCTTCGTCCTCGGCGGGGTCACCGGGGTGATGGTCGCCTCCGTCCCCTTCGACACCCAGGCGCACGACAGCTACTTCGTCGTCGCGCACTTCCACTACGTGCTCATCGGCGGGATCCTCTTCCCCGTCCTGGCCGCCGTCCACTTCTGGATGCCGAAGATCACCGGCCGGCTGCTCGACGAACGCCTCGGCACGATCGGGTTCTGGCTGACCTTCATCGGCTTCAACGTGACGTTCTTCCCCCTGCACATCACCGGTCTCCAGGGCATGCCGCGGCGCCTGTACACCTACGCCGAGAGCACCGGGTGGGAGCTCACGCAGTCCATCGCGACCTGGGGCACCGTCGTCCTCACGCTCGGCCTGCTCATGACGCTGGGGAACGTGGTGCACTCGGCCCGCTACGGCGAGCGCGCCGGCGACGACCCCTGGGGCGGGGAGACCCTCGACTGGTACGCGACCTCGCCGCCGCCCGCCTACAACTTCCGCGGCATCCCCGAGGTCGCCAGCCGGTCACCCCTCTGGGACACCCGCCCCTTCCGGCCGAGGTACGACCCGGCCACCTGGCAGGACGAGCTGCGCGAGCCGCGTGCACCCGTGCGCCAGGTCGTGCTGACCAGCGTCCTCGACGCCGCCCCCGAGGAGCTGGTCACCCTGCCGCAGAAGTCGTGGTGGCCGCTGGTGATGGCCGTCGCGCTCACCGTCGCCCTGATCGGCACGATGATCGACGTCTACCCGCTGGCCCTCACCGGTGTGCTCGCCGCCGTCGTCACCGGGGTGGCGTGGATCTGGGACAGGCAGGACCAGCGGTGAGGACCAGCGGGCACACCGGGGAGGCCGCTCCGCGCCCGGCCCCGCACATCGCCCGGGGCACCGGGTGGTGGGGGATGCTGCTGCTCCAGCTGGTCCTGGTGTCGATGCTGGCGGCGCTGCTGTTCTCCTACTTCTACCTCCGGGACGGGTTCGACACCTGGCCGCCCGCCCCGGCCCCGGCCCCCGCGCTGGGGCTGACGGCGGTCGCCACCGGGCTGCTCGTGCTCAGCGCCGTCCCGGTGGCCGCGGTCCACCTCGCGGCCCGGGCCGGCCGCAGCGACGGCCGGGGCCCCGCCGCGCTGGCCGCTGCCCTCGCCCTGGGGGCGGCCTTCCTGGCAGTGCAGTTCGCCGACTACTCGGCCAACGACATCGACCCGCAGCGCGACGTCTACGGCTCCCTCTTCCTCGCCCTCGCCGGCTTCCACCACGTCAACGCCGTGCTGGCGCTGCTCGGGCTCGGCGTGGTCCTCCTGCGGGTGCGGTCCGGCGGCATGCGACCGCGGGAGCAGGAGATGGTGGTGACCGCCGCCCACTACTGGTACTTCGTCGTCTGGTCCTGGATCGTCGTCGCCGCCACCCTCTACCTGGCACCGAGGTTCTGGTGACCGCCGCGACCCCGGAGACCAGGCGACCCGCCGGCCGCCCCGTCCTCTTCTGGTTCGGCGTCGGTGGCGGCACCGCGGCCTGGCTGCTGCACCTGCTGGCCGGCTACTGGGCCGTCGAGGTGGCCTGCCCCACCGAGAGCCCGGTCCTCCCCGCCTACCTCGTCGGGCTCACCGTGCTGCTCGCCGGTGCGGCCGTCGCCGCGAGCTGGGCGTCCTGGTGGGCGATGCGCCACCTGCCGCCGCAGCCGGAGTCCGCCGCGGTCCCGGGCCCGGAGCCCCGGCCGCTGCTGCCGTGGCGGCGCCGTCGCGACCCGGAGGAGGCACCCCCCGCCGGCGCCTGGGACCCGGTGCCCAGCCCCGCGCGCAACCGGATGCTGGCGCTCACCGGCCTCACCATGAACCTGCTCGCGGTCGGCCTCATCGTGCTGGCGCTGCCGCCCGTCCTCGCGTACGGACCGTGCTGGTGACCGGGCGACCGCGCGGCCCCCGGGCCCGGCTGGCCGCGGCGCTGGTCGCCGCCGCGGCCGGGCTGACGGCCTGCACCGACGCGACGGGCGGGGACGGGGAGTTCCAGGCCTCCCCCGAGCGCGGGCGGGAGCTGCTGCGCGAGTACGGCTGCGCCTCCTGCCACCAGGTACCCGGCGTCGCCGGCCCGCAGGGGCGGGTCGGCCCGCCGCTGGGCACGATCGTCGAGCGGCGGACGGTCGCGGGCACGCTGCCGCATACCCGGGAGAACCTCGAGGCGTGGATCCAGGACCCGCAGCGGATCGACCCCGGCAACCTCATGCCCGACCTGGGCGTGACCGACGAGGACGTCGACGCCATCGTCGCCTACCTGTACTCGCTGGGGACACCGTGAGCGCCCGCCGCCCGGCGCGCTGGCTGCTCGTCCTGGCGCTGGTCCTGGCGTGCGCGGGGCTCACGCTGGCGACGGCGCCGGTCGAGGCCGCCCCCGCACCGCGGACCGCGGAGCTCACCGAGGGCGGGACGGTCTACCAGCGGTACTGCGGCATCTGCCACAACAACGACGGCAGCGGCATCCCCGGCACCGGGGTGGAGGCGGGGCCGGACCTGCGCGGTCTGCCGGTCGCCTACGTCGACCTGGTCATCCGGACGGGGCGGATGCCGCTCCTGCACCGGGAGGTCGGCGCGGTCGAGGAGCAGCTCACCGACGAGCAGCGGGAAGCGGTGGTCGCCTGGATGGCCGGGGAGTTCGAGCTGACCGGTGGGATACCCCAGGTCGGTCCGGGCGACCCCGGCCGCGGGCAGCCGCTGTGGCTGACCAACTGCGCGCCCTGCCACAGCGCCGCCGGGAACGGCGGCATCTCGGCCGACGGGACGATCGCCCCGGAGGTCACCGGGATCGACCCCACCGGGATCGTGGAGGCCCTCCGCGTGGGCCCCTTCGAGATGCCCCGCTTCGGCGACGAGGTGATCAGCGAGCAGGACGCCGCCGACATCGCCGCCTACGTGCAGGACCTCTCCGACGCCGAGACCACGCCGCTGGGCCTGTCCGACATCGGCCGGGTGTACGGCGGCGTCTTCACCGCGCTGCTGGCCCTGACCGTCGTCGGGACGCTCTTCGTCGTCGCCCGGCGCGGCCGGCGGCCGGACCTGCGGCCGGACGGTCCACCGGTGGACGAGACGGAGGAGACGGGGGGCACGCGGCCGTGACCGGGGTCCGTCCCGGCGCCGCCGGGGACCGCCTGCGCCGTCCGGTGCCGGTCGGCGTCGGCGCCGTCGCCGCCGCCCTGCTCGTGGCCTTCGTCGCGGGCGTGTTCCTGGACTGGCCGACGTCGGCGCTGGGGCTCGCGCTGACCGGTGCCCTGCTGGCCGTGGCCGTCGTCGTGGGGCAGGTCCGCGGCCCGGTCGCGCGGGAGCTGGTCTGGCCGGACGAGCGCTGCCCGGGCGACGCCCCCGTGGCGACCGCAGCGGCAGCCGCCGTCGCCACCCCCGTGCGCCGGAGGTGGGTCCTCGGCGGGCTGGGCGGCCTCGGCGTCGGCGCGCTGGCCGGTGTCGGGCTGCTGGCGTGGTCCGGCCGGGACGGCGGGCCGGTCACGGCCTGGCGGCGCGGCGTGCACCTGGTCACCGCGGAGGGGCAGCGCATCCGTGCCGCCGACGTGCCGGTGGGTGGGTTCGGCACCGTCTGGCCCGAGGGGTCGGTCCGCGCCGACCTCTCGGCCGTGGTGCTCGTGCGGCTGGCGACGCAGGAGGCCCAGCCACCCACGGTGCTCGACTGGGTGGTCGGCGACCGCATCGTCGCGTACTCCAAGATCTGCACGCACGCCGGCTGCCCGGTGGGCCTCTACCAGGAGGACACCGACTCCCTCTTCTGCCCGTGCCACCAGGCGACGTTCGACGCGGCACGGGGCGCGGTGCCGACGTTCGGCCCGGCGTCCCGGCCGCTGCCCCAGCTGCCCCTCGGGGTCGACGGCGACGGCTTCCTCGTGGCGACGGACGGGTTCCCGACCCCGATCGGGCCGGTGCGCGGATGAGCGTCCAGGAGGTCCCCACCCGGCCCCGGTGGCTGCGCGAGCTGTTCGTGCCGACGCACTGGTCGTTCCTGCTCGGACCGGTCGCGGTGATCGCGTTCGTGGTGCTGCTGCTGACCGGCGTGGTGCTGACCTTCTTCTACCAACCCTCCACCGAGCTCGTGGAGTACGACGGCTCGGCCGCCCTGTACGCCGGACGGGAGCTGCCCGCCGCGTTCTCGTCGGTGGTCACGATCGAGGAGGACGTGCCGGGGGGTCTCCTGCTGCGCCGGGTGCACCGCGCGGCCAGCTACCTGTTCGTGGCCGCGCTGCTGCTGCACGCGCTGCGCGTCCTCCTGGCCGGCGCGTTCCGGGGGCGCCGCTTCGTCAACTACCTCGTCGGGCTGGTCCTGCTCGCCCTCGCCCTCGCCCTCGGCTGGACGGGGCAGAACCTGGTCTACGACGTGGTCACCGGCAGCAGCGTCCGGATCGGCTACACGATCGCGGCGAGCATCCCCTACGTCGGCACCGAGCTCGCCGACCTCGTGTTCGCCGGACCCGACGTCGACGACGTCGTCGCCCGGTTGTTCTGGCTGCACGTCCTGCTCCTGCCGGTGGCCTTCCTGCTCGGCCTGGCCGCGCACCTCTGGCTCGTGGTCCGCCACCGGCACACGGTCCTCCCCCGCCGGCGGGACACCGACGGCCGGTGGCTGGTCGCCGTGCCCACCGGGGTCGGCCTCCGGTCGCGCGCCGCGCAGCTGGTGGCGCTGGTCTGCGCGCTGCTGGTGCTCGCCGCGACGCTGGTGCCCTTCGGGGACGTGACGCACATCGGCCCGTTCCTGCCCGGGGTGGCCGGCAACGACATGTACCCCGACTGGTACCTGTTCCCGATGGAGGGGGCCATCCTGCTGCTCCCGGCCGTCGACGTGACCGTGCTCGGCGCGACGATCACCAACCCGCTGCTCGGCGGGGTGCTGCTGCCGGCGGCCCTCGGCGGCGCGGCGCTGCTCTGGCCGCTGCTGGAAGCGCTGTTCCGGCGGCGCTCCCCCGCCGAGCAGGACCTCAGCGAGCACCCCTTCCACGCGCCCGTCCGGGTCGCCTTCGTGGCGCTGCTCGTCACGGTGACGGTGCTGCTGTCGCTCGGCGCCGCCAGCGACGTCATCGCGCAGGTCATCGGCGCGCCGGTCGCCACCGTCATCAGGGTGCTCCGGGCGTCCCTCGTCGTCGCCCCGCCGGTGCTCGCCCTGCTCGCGTACTGGTACGCGCGGCGGCGGTCCCGCCAGCAGCCGTTGCCGTCACACTAGGAGTACGCGGCGGTCGGCTGGGCCGGTGCTTCGGCCGCTCGCCGGGGCTGAGACCGCACCCCGACCTCCGGTAGCCGCTGGCGTGGCACCGGGCCATCCCGGGAGGACCGATGAGCGCAGGAGGGGACCACCGCGGCAACGGTGGACCGAACGACCCGGAGTCCCGCATGGGGGGCTGGAAGCCGGCCCGGCGGCGGATGATCACCCTGGCCGTGGGGGTCATCGTGGTCATCTTCACCGTGCTGCTGGTCGTCTGGCTGCTCGGCCGGTCCGCCGCCGACGCGCAGGGCCCGGCGGGAGCCGGGAGCGCAGTGCTCCACCACACCGAGGCGGGACCGGCCGCCGGTGGAACGGCCGGCACCCCGGTGGAGCCTGTCCGCGCGGCGGTCACGCCACGAGGGTGACCCGACCCACCTGACGTCCTCGGCCGGCGTTCCGCGGGTCGGCGTCCGCCGCCTACGACAGAGGCCCTGCCCGGATCCGGAAGGATCCAGGCAGGGCCTCTGCGCTTGGTAGCGGGGACAGGATTCGAACCTGCGACCTCTGGGTTATGAGCCCAGCGAGCTACCGAGCTGCTCCACCCCGCGCTGTGCCACCACGGTACCGCACCGGTCCAGGCGGCCGGGCCCCCGCTGACGAGCAGGACGGCGGCGGAGGCGGAGATGACCAGGCCCCAGATCACGCTGACCACCCGCGCCGGGTCCTGACCGCCACGGCTGCTCAGCGAGCCGAGCACGAAGGTGGCCGAGTCGGCGCTGGTCACGAAGAAGGTGACGATGAGGATCATCGCGCCGATCCCGGCGATCACGCCGCCGGGCAGGGTGTCCAGCAGGGCGAACAGCTGCTGCTCGGTCGCCTGGCCCGCGAGCCCGGCGCCCTCCTGCTCGGCGAGGATGCCGGCGCCGCCGAACACCGAGAACCACAGCCCGCTGACCAGCGTGGGCACCGCGAGCACGCCGACGACGAACTCACGGATGGTGCGGCCGCGCGAGATGCGCGCGATGAACGTCGCCACGAACGGCGACCAGGAGATCCACCACGCCCAGTAGAAGATGGTCCAGCCGTTGATCCACTCCGAACGCTCGGCGTCGAAGGGGCCGGTCTGCAGGCTCATCGTGGGCAGCTCGGCGAAGTAGCTGCCGAGGGTCGTGGTGAACGCGCCCACCAGCCGGCCGGAGGACGCGGTGAAGAGCACGAACGCGAAGAGCGCGACGGCGAGCACGACGTTGGCGGTCGAGAGCCACTTGATCCCGCGGTTGATGCCGGACAGCGCGGAGATCAGGAACAGGACGGTGACCACCGCGATGATCGCCAGCTGCACGCCGGAGCCGATGGCGATGCCGTCGCTCAGCGAGTTCAGCCCGCCGTTGATCTGCGCGGCGCCCAGGCCGAGCGAGGTCGCGACACCGAACACGGTGGCGACGACGGCGACGGTGTCCACGGCCGTGCCGAGCGGGCCGTCGACGCGGTCACCGAGGACCGGCCGCAGCGCGCCGCTGATGGTCGCCTTCCAACCGCGGCGGAACCGGGCGTAGGCCAGGGCCAGCGCCAGGACGGCGTAGATGCCCCACGGGTGCAGACCCCAGTGGAAGAAGGAGTAGCGCAGCGCGTCGCGGGCGGCCTCCGTGCTCTCCGGGGTGGCCGTCGGCGGCGTGAGGAAGTGCGACACCGGCTCCGCCACACCCCAGAACACCAGGCCGATGCCCATCCCGGCGCTGAACAGCATCGCGAACCAGGCGCGGGTGCTGTACTCCGGCCGGTCGGTGTCGGCACCCAGCCGGATCCGCCCCCACCGCGTGGCCGCGAGCACGATGACGGCGACCAGCACGATCGTCGCGGTCAGCAGGTAGAACCAGCCGAACCGGTCGACGACGAAGGAGCGGGCCGCGCCGGCGGCCGAGTCCAGCGACGAGGGTGAGAGGGCTCCCCAGAGGATGAAGGGGAGCACGACGGCCAGCGAGGCCCAGAAGACGGCGGAGGTTCTTCGCACGAGGGGCGGTTCCTTCAGTTGGGGACGGGACTGCCGGCCGACGACCGGCGTGCACCGCCGGCCGGGTGGTACCCGTCGGCCGGCACGATCATCCAGAGTTGCAGCAAGCACCGGAAATTGCATCTTCCCGCGGGTGACGAGGCCCACCCCCGCGGGCCCCGGTGCGTCGGGGATCGTGGGCGGGTGCCACCGGATCCCCTCCCGATGCAGGACGCCCACCGCGCCGTCGACCTGGCCCTCCGGGCGGGTGAGCTGCTGCTGTCCGCCGGGGCCAGCGCCGCCGAGGTGACCGCCACCTGCACGGTGGTGGCCCGCTCCTGCGGCCTGGTGCGGGTGGAGTGCGACATCACCTTCACCTCGATCACCGTCTCCGGCCACGCTGCCCAGGACGCCGGGCCCGTCAGCGGGTTGCGCCTGGTGCAGCGGCGCGAGCTGGACTACTCGCGCGCGACCGCCGTCCACAACGTCGTGGGTGACCTGGCCGCGGGCCGGGTCACCCCGGCGGAGGCCGACCGCCGGCTGGAGTCGGTCGCGAGGAGCCGCCAGCCCTACCGGCGGTGGGTCGTGACGGGCGCCCGGGCGCTGCTCGCCGCCGCGGTGGCCGTGCTGCTCGGCGCCGGCGCCTCGGTGACCGCAGCCGCGTTCGGGGCGACCGTGCTCGTCGACCTCGCCATCGACCGGCTGGGCCGCCGCGGCCTGCCGACGTTCTTCCTCAACGCCGTCGGCGGGCTGATCGCCACGTCAGTGGCGCTGGCCCTGGTGGCGGTGGACATCGGCGTCCGCCCCTCGCTCGTCGTGGCCGGCGGGATCGTGCTGCTGCTGCCCGGTGTCACGCTCGTCGGCGCGGTGCACGACGCGATCACCGGCTTCTACGTGACCGCGAGCGCCCGGGCCTTCGAGACCTTCCTGCTCACCGCCGGGATCATCAGCGGCGTCGCCGTCGGCCTGTCGATCGGGGTGCGGCTGGGCGTGCCGGTCGCCATGTGGGACCCGCCGTCCAGCAGCCTCGCGGACGTCCCGCTCCAGCTCGCCGCCGCCGCCGCGATCTCGGCCTCCTTCGCCGTCTCCAACCACGCCCCCCGGCGCACCCTGGCCCCCGCGGCCGCCGCCGGGGCGCTGGGCTGGGCCGTGTTCGTCGGGCTGGACCAGGCGCGGCTCTCGGTCACGCTGGCGACGGCGGCGGCGGCCGTCGCGATCGGCCTGGGCAGCTTCGTGCTCGCCGCCCGGCAGCGGGTCCCCGCACTGGTCTACGTCGCCGCCGGCATCATCCCGCTGCTGCCCGGGCTCACGATCTACCGCGGCCTGCGCCGGCTCACCGAGGGCGACACGATCGGCGGCATCACGATGCTCGGGACGGCGATCACCGTCGGGCTGGCCCTCGCCGCGGGGGCGCTCCTCGGCGAGTACGTGGCCCAGGCCCTCCGCCGCACCCGCCTGCCCGGCGAGCGCCGCCTGACCGGCCTCGTCCAGGCACGCGCGGTGCGCCCCAGGAGCCGGTCGGACCGCCGGCGGCAGTCCTCGCGCAGCTGACTGCACGGACCCGTGTGAACGGTGGGACGGGCCGCCACGGCCGGAGTGGAGGAGCGTGCGCGCCTCCGGCTCCCCCGCGGCCGCCCCGCCTACAGTCCGGCTCGTGGCGGCGGATCGGGCGGCGGGCAGGTTCGTCGGGAACCCGCAGCCGGTGGAGATCCACCACCGCGGCATCTGGTACTCCGGCGAGCTGCTCGGCTGGCGGCACACCCCCGACGGCCGGGTCTCCGCCCGCGTGCGGTGCACCGTCGACGGGCTGCGGCACTCGACGTGGAAGGACCTCGCCGAGCTGCGCCTGCCCGACCCGGCGCACCCGCCGCGGCGCGAACCGTTCCCGGCCGCGCCGGCCCGGCCGCCGGTGCCGGAGCAGGACCGCACCCGGCCGCACACCCTCCTCGCGGCGCTGACCACCAGGCCGCACCCGCCGGAGCACGCGCTCACCCCTCCGCCCGCTGATCCGGGCACCGCGCACGGCCGCACCCGCTCCCCCGCGGCACCCGGGCG